>JBFRWK010000026.1:0-4657 GCA_051439545.1 Xenococcaceae cyanobacterium
TCGGCTTCAATTCTGGATATTCTATTATTAAAGCTGATATCAACCCCTGTTTGCTAACAGAAAAAATTATCTTTTAACTAAGCTGATTCTTGTCAATTTTTTTCCTTACTTATTCAGCAAACCCTAAGTATTTGGTATCATATTCATATTTGCAACACAGCAGTCGGTTTTCCTGCGCACGTGAACTTGCTCATGACATAGGAAGAGAGAGTACCGCTCAAGAAGTCAGTAAGGATTTACCTGTCTGGAAAGTAGTCAAGGCAAACTAGAAATAATCTCTCCGCAAGCGAACTGCCCTGTCTCAGGAAAAAATGAGAAAATGAGTCCAGACTGTGGTCTGAAGTCAAAAGAGCTGTTATTTAGTTGACTCAAGCAGCAAGTGTGGGAGCTAAGTCTGGCTGTTTTTTCCGTCGATGAGCAGCGATGTGGGGGGGCAAATGAGCGGTGACGGAATTCTTTTTACGGATTTGCCTATGGTTTAGGGCAAGTTTGGGAAAATGAGTCTGTGCCAAGCGCCGACGCAAACGTCCAGTAGTCTTTTGGGGGCAACGGTCCCAGAAGCCTGTGGGCAGAGGAGGCAAAACCAAAGCCAGATCTGACTTTTCCCGTTATCTTTTCAATTGGGCGATCGCTTTGTTCCCCTCTATCTCGGAGCCTTATTTCTCCGTACATAATTGTCATTAAACTAGACTAATTGACAACAGATAAGAGCCTGAAAAGCTTACTTTCTCGTCGTTTTCAGACTTAACGGGAAAAGTCAGAGGTAAGGCTCGCTTGGTAGCGATTTTGGTTCAGTTTTTCATTAGCTCGCCATCCGGCTGTGCTCGGTCGCCTCGCTCCTGCACATAATCCCCTGGCTGCCATTCAATTTGATAACATCGTTCTAACTGTTGAACTATGTTAATTGCCCAACAAGCTTCTAAATGGTTAATTCTAGATCTACGCCAAAAGCTAAACGGATTGATGCATTTGACTTGGTGTTCAGAACCCCATAATTGCTGTAAGTATTGGCGAAGAGGAAAATTAACTCGGCTCTTTTGTTCTTCACGGATTTTCATGAACTAACCTCCGCTCATAGCTTATAGTCTCAGACTAGACTAGTAACTTGAAGAACTTGTGAGACCAACGAAGAGGTCAACTCGATCTTGAAAATAAAAAAATCCAGCTTGACCAGACTGGATTTGAGAGAAGGAGAAACGCTCGTAGCTATTTTCCGCACTAGCCCCCTAGAAGGAATAGTAATTAAAACGCTCATTTATGTTTTACTTAACTCGA
The DNA here is from genome assembly GCA_051439545.1 of Xenococcaceae cyanobacterium. Classification (GTDB taxonomy): domain Bacteria; phylum Cyanobacteriota; class Cyanobacteriia; order Cyanobacteriales; family Xenococcaceae; genus JASJDJ01. Next base: position 1,276 of record JBFRWK010000026.1, read on the forward strand.
ATTGCGAATAAATCAGGACAAATACGGAGATTTTTATCTGTCTGCTCGATTTATCCGTCTTACCACCTACAGAAAATCTTCGGCTACTCAAGCTCTCCCAATCCCAATTTTGAACTCCACCAACCTCCTTTTTTCGATTGAAAATAAACCACATCTCAAAACATGAAATATTATCGAGCTATAAGCAAATACAAATTTGGATAATTAGGCTGGCCCAAAATACAAAGGTAAAAGCTCTTCAAAAGATAAGACTAGAGAGTTGTAGACTAGCCCATCATTATCTCTAAATTCGACCAAAAAAGCCGAACCATCGTCTAAAACTTCAACCACAGTTCCTACCTGACCCCGCCAAAGATTCTCTTCGGGGATATCGACGGTTAGAGCAACGACATCGAGAAGTTTAATTTGATTGGTGGCCATTTTTTTCGCAGGGAGGCGATCGCTTGAATTACAGGGGAAAATATTTTGAGCTAATGCTCGTCGTTTCATCAATTCATTATCGATTATTCTTTCTACTTTAGGAACGTCTTCCACTCGAATAATTTTATCAATAATATCTGGAGGGTAAAGTTCTTTCAATTGATAGGTTTCATTGTATTTATCAACTTGAACAATTTCTTTCCAAATAAGCTCAGATGTCTGATGTATAATACTAGCAAGAACCATTGGTGATAAATTGATTTCTGCTAATAATTTACGGAGTGTTAAATCACATAAATTTGTCAAATAAATTGGAACTTGTTCGCTAGGAAATTTAAAACGATCTGGTAAATTGTCTAGCTGAACTATAGCTAAAGCCATTAATTTATCTGGGTATTGAGTAGTTCTTGCTACTTCTAATATAGCTTCAGCTAATTGCTTTGATTTTACATCAAAGAAGCTCATTTTTTGTTCATGGACTGAATCATTTTGTTGAATAGGCTCAACTTTTTCTCTGCTAGTATAATGAACAGATATATTGGTTTTTCGCTCTGAAAATTTAGATCCAAAAGGTGAATATTTTTGAGCTTGAGCAATAAAATCTTCTACGTTTTCACTGCTAAACCATTTGCGTTGTTCTCCTTTTATTTTCCACTTGCCAGTCTTGAGAGAATAGTGAAACTTTCTTCCTTCAATCTCGCATAGATAATATAGACTATTCGCTTCAAAATTAATCCCTTTATCACGAAGAATGTTTTGTGTTTGACTACTAATATCATTCATTACTTCTTAAAGCACTCAAATACACTACATATAAACTACTTAGAAAAAAAGATGTTACAAAAAGAGACTGTTTGTTTGCTTGAAAATATTATTCTTCAATATTCCTTTCGTAGATCATTTCGAGTTGATTTTGGGCATCAAGTCGAAGCAGTTCTTGCTCTGATTTATCCAAAACCTTGGCTAATTTCGCAATCATCCTTTTGCCTGGACTACCTTGCTTGAGGCAAGCAATTCTCAAAACTGCGCGAGAAACACCGATCTTTTCGGCCATCTTAGTGAAATCAAGCTGATGCTCTTCCATGTGTTCGAGAATTAATAAACCAATTGGCGAGCAATTTTCTGGTTTAAGCCGTAGATGAGGGGCTTCCATAGTTTGTAATCAAAATACATACATACAAGACAAAAAGGGGGAAAACTAGATAATTAAGTTTTCTTAGATCTCCTTGAAAAAAAAGAAGATGGGACTGGTTTTCACGCTCTGGAGTAGTATATTTGCAGTCAATCAATCCCCTCTTTGAGCCATGATAGATAAACAGTTGGAGAGGAGAAAGACTACTTTTATTATTTCCAAGTAGCCTCTCCCTCTGTCTCTACATAACCTAATTTACTTTTTGTTTTTCAAAATTGCCTCCTTCAATCCAGTAACTCTCAAGCGATAACAAAGACCATCTTCACTTATACAGATAATACTTTTAGGCCAATTCAACCCTAGAAATACGCCACCTCCAACCGAAAAAAAAACGAATATAATTAGAATGACAAAACTACTTAATAGCCGACTTAGACGAAGAAGATAAAGGAGATTATCTACTCTCTTCTTCTGTCTAAGCTGATATTCCTGTTTTGTTTGCTCCAGGCGTTTTTGTTTGATTTCCAGATGTTCTTTATTGTTGGAGACAATAGCAGCAACTCTCTGGGAGATCGCATCATCTATGAGCCAGGTAAGGCTAGATTCTCCCCTGCCGACTTCAATTGTTGAGCCTCGTTTTCTTCCAAAGCTTCTACTTGGGCGATCAAATCGAACTCCTTTCCCTCAGATAGCTCGATTTCTTGTTGAATTCTCGCGCTTAATTCTCCACTTTCTACTATTTGTCTGAACTGAGCTACAAACCGACGGTCATATGCTTGATTGATTTGGCGACGATGTTTTGCTGCTCTTTGTGATAATTGTGCTACCACTTGTTCTGTCTCTTCTCCACTGAGAGAATTGATTAGGTTTAAAATTACTTTAGCTTTGTCATTGCCTAAATCTGCCGAAGGTGAAGGAGAAGAAGATTTTTCCTGAGCAATTGAGGCTTCTTTTTCTTCTTGAACTAGACTCCAGCATTCACGAAAGGAATCCGCTTCCGCGAAGGAATACTCTTCTTTTTGCTCTAATTCGGCTATCTCTAAAATTTTAGATACTTCCTCGGATGATAAATCCTCTCCTAGTAATTGGTAAAGTTCTAAGCTAGTTAATATGCCCTCATTAACTGTTAATTCCGCTCTTCTTTGACTTTCTCGGAGTAGATAAGCACACTGGGTTTCACTTCTGCCTTCACTTAAATGTTGGATACATTCTGTGATAATTTCACTTTCATGCTCAAAATATTCTTCTTTGCTCTCAAAATGGCAGAGAGCGAGAATTTTATCAACTTCTTGGGGAGATTTATGCTCGAATAATTGTTCGTATCTGTCTGTCATGATTAATACTCCTTTGGTTTGTGTTGTTTGAGGCAGAATGTTCTGCCCTAGAAATTTAATTTCTGGTCACTTGACACTCACCGCCCTAGAAGGGCGATGATTCTTCCTTCATAGGGATCTTCGCAGACCTATCCCTCCAGAAGCTTAAACGGTATGCCCTACCGCCACTTTTTTAATTCCACGTTGAGCCACGATTTGCGCTGCTGCCACGTCTCTATCGGTGGTGTAGCCACATTCTGGGCAAGAATGAACTCTCTGGTGAAGCTCTTTTTTGCCAGTTACAGTTTGGCATCTAGGGCAAGTTTGACTAGTTAGATCGGGGTCTACTCGTTCAAAATAGACTCCTCGTTTCCAGCAAACAAACTCTAGAACCCACATTCGGCAGCCCCACGAACGTAGCATAAAGCAATCCTGAAAAAATTAAGAGTAAAAGATAAAAATAAAGGTTTTGAGCCGAAAAAATCAGTTAGGGAATTGAATCAAGGTAAAATTATTA
>JBFRWK010000027.1:0-9857 GCA_051439545.1 Xenococcaceae cyanobacterium
CAGATACAAAGATTGCTAGTAGTGAAGTTACTACTGCTGCCGTAGTAGATTCTCCGACTCCTTTAGCCCCTCCTCTGGTAGTCAAACCCCAGCTACAGCCAATAATTGCAATCAAAGCACCGAAGACAACTCCTTTAATCGGACCACTCAAAATATCCCAGATATCTAGAAAACTGCGGATGGAATCGAGAAAGACGCTATCGGCGATGCCATACATACTTTGAGCAACGATTAATCCCCCTGCCAAACCCGTAAAGAGCGCGAGAGTACTTAAAGCTGGCACCATAATACAACAAGCTACTAGGCGGGGAATGACCAGGTACTCAATAGGATCGGTATTGAGCATATAGAGAGCATCAATCTGCTCTGTTACTCTCATAGTGCCAATTTCAGCTGCAAATGCGGAACCTACTCTACCCGCGACTACTACCGCCATCATTACTGGACATAGTTCTCGGGCTAAAGCGAGTGCCAAAATTCCTCCTACTGCACTACCTGCCCCCAGTTGCAGAAACTCTCGCGCTACTTGAATTGTAAAAATCATGCCAATAACGGCAGCAGTTAACAGAGCAATTAGCAGAGAAGCCGGACCAACAGCCATCATCTGCTCTAAACTGCTGCTAAAATCGAGCTGGCGCGTAAGTAGAAAAAAGATTGCTTTTCCACTTAGTAAAACAGCAGCCCACGAACGTTGTATCCACGACCATAAACCAGAACTTGACAGAATTCGATTCATTTTTCTTTAAATTTCGCAGGCGATTAGGCGAGCAAGGAAAAAGTTGGCCATTTTGGCCCCATAAGGAGAATGCCACCAATCCCCAGGAAGACCGCCTTCTGAAGCATTAAGAGAGAAATCCAAATCATCATACTCTACCCGTTTGCTATTTTTATGCCAACCAATTTTCTCGCCAGTACACTGTAAAAATTCATTCCTTTGCGCTCTAATTGTGTCCATAGTACCACCAAGGCTTTGATAGATACGCAATTGAACGCTAAAGCCAAAATGATTGTTACTGTAATGTTGCCAAAGTCGATCGATCACCATAATGGCGTTACAGGGAAATTTTTGCAGGTCTTCGGGGGTAATCTCCTCTATGCTAGGTTTACCAGTAATCTCGACCATAACCTTAGTAGTTTCTTTATCTGCCTCTTTCCATTTGCCAGCTGCTAGCAAGTCTTTTAGTTTCCCATAACGATAAGTATCAGCGAGTACCATTAAAGCTTCATCTAATCGCTTCTCTAGCAAAGAAACTCTCTCTGATAGTGATAATTTTTTTTCTTGTGAGCTATTAGTTAAATCTCGATCGCTTTTCATGTTTAGAGTAGCCTTTGTAAATCACTCTCAATTATTCTATCGGTATTGGAAGCTATTAGTTTTGATTTTAAATTTATTTTTGCAAGAGCCATAGGATTGCTCGTAAATATTGGAGAACCATTGGTAGCGAGTGCTGGTGTTTTGCTACTAATAACTCGGACAACCCTCTGAAACTCTCTAACCATGCTGATACCAAAATTGTCAGACATATCAAGGTTAAAGGTGTTGCTTCTCCCATAAGTGGGAACTTGATTTACTGGAGTTCAAGAATGGGTAAACATCCTCAAATGCCTCGAAGTAAGATTTAGATAAGTTTTTTAGAACGGCTGTATTACCGAGGAGCGGAGTGAGTCGTGCATGTTCACGCTCCGTTTTGCAGACGAGTCGGATGGGTGAGTGTCCGACTTAGTTCAACAGTTTTGACCCCTTTTTTGAGTACTCCCCTAGCGAGACCGCAAGGGGATTCTAAGCGGATACTTCAAGAAAGGCTGAAGCCGTTTCAATCCTTAGTTTTTCCGATTAACTGACCACAGGTTAATCCTATGGGGATGACTCAAAACACCCCTAGACAGTCGGCTAAGGTCTAACCCTAACGTTCTGCTTACTTTTCTCAATATATTTGCTGCCCCATTACAGTCAGCATTTAGATACCATTGTCCGTATCCAACTCGATACAAACCTCGCTTAGTTCTTCTTCCTGAAGGCTTCCAATCTTTGGGTTTTTCACCTATAGTTGGCAGATAGTCGCCATCTAAAAAACTAGCTTTGCTGGTATATGATTCTTCAGTTTCAACAAACTGAATACCGTATTGCTCGCAAAGTTGAGCAATTCTGTTTTTGAGTCGTGCTGTGGGGATGGGTACAAACTCAGAATTATTTTTCTTGCCGATATTGATTGAATCCTTATGGCGTTTATTCCAACCAAATATCACAGTGCCAATGTCATTTTCTAGACAATGATTAATTACTATTCGGCACGCTTTATTGATACCATCTCTAACTTGTCTATTCCGTTTTTCAGTTATTGCAGCTAATTTATTATTCCAGAATCCTTGAGGCTTATTTTCTTTAATTGTTGATACTTGTTTATTGTACCAGCGATTCATTGACTTAATGTGTAACCCGTCAATAATCAAGCTAGTATCTACATTTGATACACAAGTTAACCAATTATTTAAACCAGGGTCTATCCCTAGTACGTTATCTGGATTGAGTTTTACTTTTTCTACTTCTTTTGTATAGACAAATTCAAAATAGAAACATCTGTTTCTAGGCAGTATTCTTAATTCTTTAATATCAGCAAAATCAAGATTGGATGGCATGGGAATACTAAAGCTATCTATGTCAAACCAACGTTTACAAGTCTTGCCTAGCGGAACTCTTATTAACCCGTCTTTTAACTTTAGTGCTTGCTTGGGATAGCTAACTGTTGCTAACCCACCCTTCTTTCTATAGTTAGGTATTCTAGGTCGATCGGTAATCTTTCCTCCTTTGTAGGCTTTGATTAATCCATAGTATGACTTAAATGATTCTGCTACAGTTCTTAATATTTGTTGTGCAGCTTGAGAATATAAAACCTTGTAGTGATTGCTGGCTTTATAGATTTTCTCTAAATCAAATTTACCAATACCTTTTTGGGCTTTAAAGTATAGTTGCCTAGCATAATATATTCCCATGTTAGTGAGTTTGTGAGACTCTTCACATAGAAATGTTAGTATATTAATCAAGTCTTTATCTTGACTTACTAATACTTGCTGAGAACCGTACATTTTGACTCCTTTGAGTTGCAAGTACTATATCATGTTTCGGGATGTTTAAAAACATCCTAGCTAGACGCACCGTACTTTATATCCCCTCCATGAATGAGAGGGGCGGGTGCAGCACTAAACCGTAAAAAACCTACCCTTGTGAGTAGTACCTGAGAGAGAGCACACACTTTGTTAAACAAAGATAAATGAATAAACTAATAGTAAAATAGTAAATCCAAATAAAATATGATTTGCCCAATCATCAAAATTCCAATCTTTAAACATCTGAATTAATCCTAAACTCGATACTGACTAAAAAATTGATTAAAAAACTAATAATCGGGGAAAGAAGCTGGATTTTCTCCTACTTTCCCCTAGTAATTGTCCTCTTTACTACTCATTCTGCGTAGATGTTTTAAAACTAGGGATAGGCTTCTCTTCTGGAGTCTGAGGCTGTTTGGGTCCTTGAGGCTCTTCTGGCGTACCAGGAGTACCTCCCTTACCACGTTTACCACCCTTGGGTGGTTTACCTCCTTTCAAGAAGTTCTGCTCTAAGGTCTTAATTACAATATAGAGGTTAGGAACAAAGAGTAAACATAAAAGAGTAGAGACAGCCAGACCACCGAAAACCGCAGTTCCTAATGACCAACGACCGATCGCCCCAGCACCATCAGCAATTACTAGAGGCAGGAATCCAAATAGGGAAGAAAATGCCGTCATCAGAATCGGACGCAAACGCTGTTCCCCAGCGTTAATAGCTGCCTTGGTGATACTCATGCCTAAAGCCCGGGACTGGTTGGCAAATTCCACAATCAGAATGGCGTTCTTACTTGCCATCCCAATCAACATTACTAACCCTACCTGACAATAGATATTGTTATTGAGAATGGGCCAAATCCCTGCTCCGGGATTGAAGGGTAAACCTTGCCACATAGATCGTAACCAAATTCCGCCTACAGCACCTAAAATTGCTAGAGGTACGGTGAGCATAATAATGAGGGGGTCAATGTAGCTTTCGTACTGGGCAGCCAAGACCAAGAACACCATCACAAAACCTAAACCAAAGATAATCGGTGCAGCACCGGCTGATTCTTTTTCCTCTGCTGCGGTAGATGTCCATTCATAACCAAATCCTGGTTGCAAGGTTTGTTCTGCTACTTCCTCCATTGCTGCAATTACCTGTCCCGAACTATAGCCTGGTGCGGGACCAACGTTGATTTTAATGGCGGGGAACACATTGTAGTTAGTTATGATAGGCGGATAGGAGATTGGTTCTGCTGCTACGAGGTTACTCAGTTGCACCAAGGCTCCATCCCGCGAACGGACGTAAAGTTTCTTAATATCTGCGGGGTTAGCCCGAGAATCAGATTCTGCCTGAGCATAAACCCGATATAACCGACCATCTAACACGAACTGGTTGACATAATTAGAACCCAGATAGGTCTGTAACGTGGTCATAATATCACTGATGTCAACATTCTGAGCCTTGGCTTTATCTCGATCGATATCTGCTTCCAGCATCGGGCTATCGAAGGTATAAGTACTAAAAGCGGCAGCAATTTCAGGACGTTGGTTAGCTGCTTGGAGTACCCGTTGGGTGTTATCAATTAGTGCTGCTGTACCTTTCAACTGCCGGTCTTGAATGAAGATCTCCGAACCACTAAAGTTACTTAAACCATCGACGGCAGGGGCGTTAACGGCAAAAACACTAGCCCCGTCTATTTTTTCTTGAAATACTTGGTTTAAGCGATTCATGACCCCATAGACAGAATGCTTCGCGCCAGGTCGCTCATCCCAATCATATAATTTGACGAAAAGAATTGCTTTATTACTGTTTTGACCATCGAAGGAGAAACCATTTAATGACATCGCATGTTCGACTTCCTCAAACTTTATGACTTCTGGCAGCACCCGCTCAGTAACTTCGTTGGTGTAGTTGAGAGAAACGCCAGCAGGTCCTTCTACTAGGGCAAAAAAGTAGCCTTGGTCTTCTTCAGGGATAAATCCTTGAGGTACGCTCTGGTAAACCCAGCCTGTTGCCACTAGACCAGCGATGAAAACTGCAATAATAATCAGTTTGAAGCGGATTAGCAATTCCAGTAAACGCCGATATTGTACTGTAACCCAGGCAAAAAACCTATTGAAGAGATTAAAGAATTTACCTAGAGGCCCTTTAGTTTCTTCCTGAGGTTTCATCAGGATCGCTGACATGGTTGGCGAGAAGGAAAGGGCATTAAATGTAGAAAATGTAACCGCCGCTGCCAAAATTAAGGCAAATTGTTTATAAACTACCCCCGCACTGCCAGGGAAGAAAGAAACAGGAACAAACACCGCGATCAATACCAAAGAAGTCGCGATTACAGCTCCTGATAACTCTTCCATGGAATCGAGAGCTGCTTGCAGCGGTCTCATGCCTTGTTCCAACTTAGTTGAAACCCCCTCAACAACCACAATCCCATCATCAACTACCAGCCCTGTTGCCAAGATCAAGGAGAACAAACTCATATTATTGAGAGTGAAGCCCAGAGCTAAGGCAGCAACTAACGCTCCCAACATCGCTACAGGAATCGCAATCGCAGGAATAATGGTCGTCCGCCAGTCCTGCAAGAAGACGAAGATAATTAAAACCACCAGGGCGATTGCTTGTACTAGAGTAACAACCAAATCTGCCAGGGAAGCATTAACAAACAAGGTGTTATCTAGAACTATTGCCTGCTTTAAACCAGGAGGAAAAGATGCTTCCAGCTCAGCTATCTTAGCCTTGACTGCATCGGCTGTCGCCAGCGCATTAGTGCCAGGAAGTTGATAGATTAATAATGCTACAGCAGGAACATTATTGTCAAAGAATACACTGGTATCATAATTTTCTACTCCCAGTTCCGCTCTGCCAATATCCCTAATTCTAATCAGTTCGCCATTTTCCCCTACTTTCACCACCATATCTTCAGCTTCTTCGGCAGTTAGGAAGCGACCTTGAACTTTCAGGGGCAACTCAAAATCTTGACCGGGGAGAGAGGGCTGCTTACCCACTGCTCCCGTACCAACATCAAAATTCTGCTCATTAATGGTGTTGACTACATCCGAAGCTGTTAAGCCTCTGGCAGCCAACTTGTCAGGATCTACCCAGACACGCATCGCATATTTAGCACTACCATAAAGTACCAAACTACCAACCCCTTCAATCCGTCTCAGATCGTTCCAAACATAGCGATCAATATAGTTGTTAATAAAAACTTCGTCATAGGGGTACTCCCCATTCTCATCCTTGTCTACATAAAAAGAATAGGCCAGGGTCACACTAGGAGATTGCTGCTCGGTTTTTACCCCTGTAGCAGTTACTGCTTGGGGCAGGTCAGCTTCTGCTTGACCAACTCGGTTCTGCACTAGTACCTGGGACATATTTTTATCATTTTCTACGGGAAAGTTGACGTTAATCGTCACGTTACCAGTGTTATCGGTGAAAGAATCAATCCATTTCGCATCCTCCACCCCGTTGATTTCCCTTTCCAACACGGTGGTTACGTTATCAACGGTAGTTTTGGCATCAGCACCAACATAGTTGGCAGTTACAGAAACCCGCTTAGGGGCGATCTCTGGTAGCTTATCCAAGGGCAAGAGTGCCATAGCGATAGTTCCCACCAGAATAATTAGAATGGTACAGACCGTCGTTAAAACCGGTCTTTTAATAAAGGGAGTAGCAATGGAAAATAACATCGATTTTTGGGAGTAGGATTTTCAAGCTGAGGGTCTTAGGAGTTATTTTAGGATTACTTCCTGATTTTGAGTAAATTCAGTTAACAATAAATAATGGTCGAAGCTGTAGATTGCTTACGCCATATTTAACTGTTAAAAGTACTTATTGTTCTAAGAGCTGTTCGCTAGTCAGCGATTCCTCAGTAATCGGTGTGCCATCTTTCAGGTCGAGTATCCTGGTGACAACGATTTGCTCTCCTTCTTCCACACCAGAAATAACTTGGTATGCCTGACCCTGGATAGTTCCCAGATCAACTGGTTGCTGCTTGGCAACTAGCTTGGCTTCCTCTGAGTCTCCTGGGGTTGCCACATAGACAAATTTTTGACCCCCGAGAATCGATACAGCCCTAGTAGGGACTAACAACCCTGGATTCTCTTGCCAAATAACCTTAACTGTCACATATTCGCGATCTCTAAGGCTGCCATCGTTTTGGAAAGAGACCTTTGTTTGAATAGCTTGAGTACTCTGATCTACTACAGGTGAGATAAAGGTGACTTTACCTTTAACTCCTTCACTGCCATCCTTGTTAATGATTTCAACTGGCAATCCTAATTTCAAGCGCGAGCGATATTCAGTAGGAATCCCAATATTGAGGTCGAAGGTTTGATTATTGGTAAGTGTGGTGATTTGTTCGCCAATATTGACAAAGTCTCCAACTTTTTTCTCGTCGAAACTACCCACAATTCCGCCGATCGGGGCGTTAATAGTATTAAAAGCTAAGTTTTGACTAACTGAACCCAACTGAGCTTCAGCTTGTCCAACTGCTGCTTTTTGACTATCTATATTGGCGAGAGATTGATCCACCCGCCTTTCTGCTGCTTGCAGAGATCTGAGGGCAGCGTTAAGTGTTTCTTGGCGAGAGTCGCGCTGGGCTATAGCACCATCTAACTCGCGGGTTTTATCGTCTAAATCTTGCTGGGGTTGCGCCCCCCCTTCCACAAGCATTTTTGAGCGTTTCATGTTAATCTCAGCCAGAGTTACCTGAGCTTTAGCATCTTGCAAATCAGCTTTGGCAGCTTCTAGTTCTGCTGCTGCTCTAGCTCGATCCGCTTCTGCTGCTTTTAGTTCCGCTTGAGTTTGACCGAGTCTTGCTTTTTCCACATTAACGGCTTGACTTGCTGCATTAACATCTTCTTGTTGTTGGGTGGGTTCTAGCTCGATTATTGGTTCTCCCTGACTTACGCGATCGCCCTGATTGACAAAAATTCTAAGGATACGACCATTAATTCTCGGTGCTAAATTTACTCTTCCTTGCGCTTCTAGAGTACCGACATATTCACTACTGTCGATCAAAGTAGCAGTTTCTAAGGTTGTTAATTTAACGGGAACTGCTCTAGCTCCAGTAGCTTGAGATTCTACCTCTCCCCCACCACAACCACCGAGCAGCCAAGGCAGCACCAAGACTGCACCTAATATTTTTTGGCTAAAAGAATAGCTATTATTTTTATCGCTCATGGTTCTTATAATACATACCTAACTAAAAAAATACTGCTAACTCAAAATCTGGTATTGTTACTATAGTACTTTTTACTGGTATAACTAGTGTAAATTAAACAAAGATTTATAAGTACTTAAGCAAAAGTGTCTCCACATTTGACCAAGGCACGACTGATTAATGCCGATTTTCGCCAAGCGATTTTAACTGGCATCTGTTGGGACAAAGTGCAAAATTTGCATTTAGTTCGAGGCGATCTTCTATAAACTTTATTGGAAATAAGTTAAGTAGAGACGGTAAAATCACTAAATAATATATCGGGTTCTCCTGGAATGATTAGACCTCTTGCATAAGTCCAATAAACCTCGGTTGTGTTGAGGTAGCGGGTAACGGATAGCGGGTAGCGGGTAAGATTTTTCGGTGAGAATCAAAACTTACTATCAAGGGTCAGGGTTTTTAGCTACTACCTGCTACCTGCTACCTGCTACCTACTACCCACTTCTGAAAGAAGTCTATTTACTTGGGAAATCCCCAAAAAACTGATAGATAGCGAAGACCAATTTATTACCACTGTCAGAACTACTCTCACTTTCTAGTATTTTACTAATAAAATAATTATCGATTCATGACAAATGAACTTAACCGATAAACTAATAATAGCTACAGCGAGCGCAGCAATTTTAAGCTTACAGTCTTCTCTAGCTAGGTCACAGACATCACTGACTTTTCAGCAATTAGTACGACAAAAGTATCAGCCCACTCGATTGACGATCGCTGCACGCATTGATGTAGAAGATATAGTTTTTAAATCGCTCCGATTCGAGCCTAACAAGGCTGAAAGCTACAACTATCGGGGCTTTGTCTACTTTAATCAGAAAAATTATCAAAAAGCCCTTGGTGCATTTAGCAAAGCGATTGAGCTAGATCCCGACCATAGTCATGCCTATAATAATCGAGGTCTTGTTTATGGCAGCCTCAAAATGTATCAACGAGCGTTGGCTGATTTTACTAGGGCGATTCAGCTAGACCCCAAAAATGCCAATGCGTATAATAATAGGGGTCTTACCTACTTGTTACTCAAAGTTTATCTGATAGCGTTAGCCGATTTTAATAAAGTAATTTTACTGACTCCCGACAATGCCAGTGGTTACAATAATAGAGGTTTTACCTACAGTAACTTAGGAGAGTATCAGAGAGCAATTAGCGATTACAGTAAAGCGATCGAGATTGACTCTAACTATGCTGATGCCTACGGCAATCGTGGTCTTGTTTATCATGAACTGGGAAAAAAGCAAAAGGCGAGGAAGGATTTACAAAAATCAGCAATTATCTTTCAGCAACAGGGAGATTTCCATAGTTATCGGCAAGTAAAAGATATTCTCGATAATTTAAGATAAAGTACCTTTTTTCCAGACTGACAGGTAAAGGACGGGCAAGCGCAAGCCCCCGCACTTCAGTCGGGGGATAAGCTGACTCGGATGTTTTAACATCCGTGACTAAATGTGATATATTTTAGTCATGCTAACTCGCACGTATGAATTCAAACTCAAGCCAACAGATGAACAAGTCTCCATCTTTGAGTCTTGGTTAATTGCCTGTCGCAAA
>JBFRWK010000028.1:0-31030 GCA_051439545.1 Xenococcaceae cyanobacterium
CCCATCTTCTCAATGTCTCTACCGATACTCCTACTTGTTCCGCAAATTCATGGGGTCGCATACTTATACATTATTTATAGCTTTGTATAAGTATGTATAATAAATTGACCACTAGAAGTCAACAGTAATAATAGGATAGAGATTTTTACCAAAAGGAAATACTGGACTTTTTAGTAACTCTAGGTTCTCATTTTCGATCTGGGGCAGAATATCTTTTATCGGAATCATGATTGATTCGCCACCCACCTTATCCGCCACAATACACTGAAATGCAACCAAATTATGAGGTATATTCATGTAGGTTGAATCGGTGTGGGGTTCTAAAGGCAAGTGAGTTCTGCTATATTGAGTAACTTTTTTTTTTCTGTAGCATTAGTTAGCTCGATATGGACTTCTGTGAAAGATATTCTTATTCGATTTTCAAAAACAGATTTTCCCGAACCAATAGCATAAATAGCTTTAGTCAAATTGACCAAATTGCTACGATCTTTAATGGGAGGATAGCCATTGACAATAACAAAGTGAGGATAAACACTCAATGCCCTACAGATCGAGCGCGCAAGTTCCTCAAGATTTGGTAGATTGTTTGTTCCCAAGTCTGTAGGAAAATTGGTGATTTCAAGTGTCGGAAGAGACAATGGTTTAATCCTAAAACGGCAATTTAAATTTATGCTTTTGAACTTTTTCTGTAGTAGTATAGTTGCGAATCGAGCGGATTGACATCAGTAATTTTTGCTAATAAATTTTGGTTGCATAATTATCTAATTAATAATTTAAGGTTCATCCCATCAAATAGCTCGATCGCGACCTTGTTCTTTGGCTTTATATAAAGCTTTATCTGCATTAGCAACTAATTCTTCTGGAGTTTGAACTAAGTCGAAGGTACTCCGCCTTGAGAAGACGGAGCGAAGCGAGACTTGCTCTTGGTCGGGTTCCCCGACCGAGCTTCCTCGCTCTGCTTCGACTTCGTCAAAATCAGCACTAGCAACACCACAACTTATGGTTACATAATCACCAGCTTGAGACTTAATATGGGGAATTTGTAAAGACTTGATGCGAGCGCAAAGTCTTTGAGCCGTAGTTAATGCCGATTTTGCAGGAGTATTAGGTAAGATAATGATAAACTCTTCACCACCATAACGAGCAGCTAAATCACTATTACGTACAGACTTAGCTAGAGTTTGCGCTACTTTTTGAAGACATATATCTCCAGCTTGATGACCGTAAGTATCGTTATATTGTTTAAAAAAATCAACGTCGCAAATAATTACAGATAAACTTTGTTTATTGAATTTGCTTTGCTTCCACTGTTTATCTAGAAATTCATCAAAGCAACGACGATTGGGTATTTTAGTCAAGCTATCAATTAAAGCTAACTTTTCTTGACTTTGATTGTGATACCAATTTATGGCTATTACTGATAGAGTTAAAGAGAATAAAGGAGAAATTACTGGCAGCCACCAACCACCTAAAAATAAAAGATAACCAAGACCGCTCAGAGCCAATCCTGGAATAACTATAAACAATAAAGTTGAGATCGATCTAATAAATAGAACCGATCGATAATAGGATTGGCGATCGAGTAGAGCTAGATTACTTATAGATACACCAAAAGTCCAGACAAAAATCCAAATCCATTCCCAGGGTTCGCTAACAGTTTGAATTGGACTACGTCCATCTAATGCTTCACTCAATAATTGACTGGCTAAATTAGCATGAATAAAAACCCCTGGTAAATCTTTAAAGGTGTTTTCTTGAAAACCACTATAAGGAGTTATAAAAAAATCGTTAAGACTAGGAGCGATCGCTCCAATCAAGACTAGGCGATCGCTCATCAAATCATCTGCAACTCGATCGTTTAAGACATCAATTATAGAAATGCGCTCGAAGCTAGTTTCTGTTCCCCGATAATTCATTAAGATTTGAAAGCCACCATTGTCAGCACCGACATATGCGCCATCATTTCTTTTGAAAGGTACAATCTTAGCTTTGCCTAAAGATATTTGTCCTTCATTATCGACAGTTTGTGGCTCGATTCCTTCTGCTGCTAAATACATTAAAGCTGACCTGGCAGCTAACCCAAGTTGAACTTGACCGTTATCGAGTTCTACTGCCAATAAACCTCTTCTAATTTTGCCATCTTCATCCCTTACTAAATCTGCTAAAGCTACTTGCTTTTGCTGTTTTAAGATTGGTGATGGCTTGACTTTTTCGCTAACTAATTTTTCTACTCCAATCAAGTTGGGTTTAGAAAGAAAAACTGTTTCTAGTTCTGCGGTTCCAGGGGGAACGGGTAAGTCGCGATAGATATCTAAACCTATAACTCTAGGATTTTGTTGGCTTATTTTAGTAATTAATTTACTTAAAGTGCGATCGGACATCGGCCATTGTCCGAGTTCGTTAATATCTGACTCACTGATGGTAACTACTACAATACGTGTTTCCTTAGTTTCTGGAGGACGGAAACGAAACCAACTATCATAAGTCAACCATTCCCATAACTGAAATAAGCTCAAATAGCTCATTGCGATAGTCAAGCCTGAAATAGAAGAGGCTACAAGTAAGACAGACCAAAACCACTTGGTTTTGAGCTTAAATTTATGATTCATAACTACTTTTGTCTTGAGAAGACCCAAATTCTATTTAGTCTTTAAAACTGCTAAGAAAAATTAATATATTATTTATTTTTATCCAACTCTATTATGACTTTTATTTTGTGCTTTAACTAGGGTATATTTTTAGATTCGTCTAATAGATAATTCGATTTTTTCTAGTTGAAAATACTCAGGTTAAATAGTTTTTTGTCCTCTTAAAATAGGATGTCTTGTTAATAAACTTACACCTATTCTTATGAGTACGAAGATTAGTTTCAAGTTTTACTCTATTTTATTCAACAGTAATAATTTTCTAAATTTTAATATTTCTCGATCGAATCTTTACACTAATAGTCTAAAAATTACATTTATTTCAACTGTTATTTTTACTAGTAGCATTGGGTATACTAACTGTCTACAAGCACAAAATGTTCCGAGTTCTCAAGATTCTAAATTTCTAACAGAAAACGCCGAGCCAGCCAATCAAGCTGAAAATTCTTCTTTAATTATTTCTGTACCCAATCCAAATTCTTTGCCAATAGAAAGACAAAATACTAGAGAAAATCGTCAAGTTTCCGATTTTACTATTAGCAATCGTCCTTTTATAGTCAAAGATGTTGAAGTTTCTGGCAATAGTATGTTTGCAGCAGAAATTGCCCAGTTAACTCAAAAGTTCAGAGGGAAATCCACTACTCTTTCAGAACTATATCAATTGCGATCGTCTATTTCTAAGTTATATATAGATAATGGTTATGTAAATTCTGGGGCTTATTTACCACCGCAAAAACTACAGGATGGTGTAGTTAAAATAGAAGTATTAGAAGGTGGACTTGAAACCATTGAAGTGACTGGCAATAAACGGTTAAGCGATCGCTATATTGCTTCTCGTTTAAAATCTCTTCCCACTCCAATTAATACAGAACAACTGTTAGAACGGTTGCAACTATTACGTCTCGATCCCTTAATTGAAAATGTTTCAGCCGAATTATCTGCGGGGTTGACTCCTGGCATGAGTAGATTAGATATAGAGGTTCAGGAGGCTGACGCTTTTACTTTCTCCTCTTCTTTAAATAACCATAAATCCCCCTCCATTGGTTCTAATAGTCGCAATCTGAGTTTAACCCACTCTAATTTATTAGGATTTGGCGATAAGGCACAGTTAAACTATACCAACACCGAAGGTAGTAACGGATTGGATCTTGCTTATACTTTGCCCATTAATAGTAAAAATGGTACGATTAGCTTCGCCTACGGCTTCAATTCTAATGATATTGTCGAAAATCCCTTTACGCCTCTAGATATAGAATCTGAATCTGACTATTATGAATTAAGTTTTCGACAGCCAATTGTTTACAAACCCAATCGCGAAATAGCCTTAGGAGTTAGCTTTTCTCGTCAACATAGTGAGACTTCTTTACTAGATATTCCTTTTCCCCTGTCTATTGGTGCAGACGAGTCGGGCAATACCAATATTAGTGCTTTGCGTTTTTTCCAAGAATATACAGGAAGAAGCGATAATAGTGTTTTGGCATTGCGATCGCAATTTAGTGTCGGTCTAGATATTTTTGATGCCACAATTAACGATAATGCTCCAGATAGTACTTTTTTTGCTTGGCGAGGACAATCTCAATGGGTGCGTCAGTTAGATGATGATTTTCTCTTTCTTTTCAGAGGCGATATTCAAATTGCCGATAACCTAGTTCCTCTAGAACAGTTTCGCTTGGGCGGTGCTACTAGTGTTAGAGGATATCGACGAGATATTAGCCTATCTGATAGTGGAATGTTTGCTTCTGCCGAACTTAGAGTTCCCGTACTAAGAATTAATAAATTGGATGGTGTCGTACAGTTAGTTCCTTTCTTCGATCTGGGTTTACCTTGGAATGGAGAAGATCGAGAAGTGAATATTGATTCTCTGGTTTCTGTGGGAATAGGGTTAAATTTCACTACTGGAAACAGGTTTAATGCTCGTCTCGACTACGGTATTCCCTTGAGCGATAACCAAGTAAACGGAGATAGTCTACAAGAAGATGGGGTTACTTTCTCTGTAAATTATGGTTTCTAGAAATTAATGCAATCTTTGTTGGAGTCGCTCGACACCTTATCATCAATACAGAAAAGCTATACCTTATCTAAATAGCTTAAGAATAGTCGCAATCCGAGCCAATTCTATTTGGATTAATTCCGATCGGCTTTCTACTATAGTAAAGATATAGCCAGAAAATATTTTAATTTTCTGAATTAGATTGTTAGTTTAGTTAAATAAATTTTTGACTGAATCGAGCAAGTTTTCTGAAGCATCTTCAACATTATCTCCTGCATTATCTATTGCATTTTTTGCCGTACCAATATCTTGTTTAGCTTTACCCTCAGCTTGTTTTAATGCACCTTCAGTTTGCCCCGTTACTTTACCAACATTCCGTTGGACAGTACCGATATCTTCTTCTACTTTCCCTTCAATTTTATCGCCAATACCCTCGATGGCAACTATAGGAGAGATAATGGCAGCATTAGCATCGATATTTACATGGAATAAAAGATTAGCCCAAGCAAAAATTGCCAGGGCGATCGCCATAATAGCAATAAATAGCTTTTTTCCCTACATTTTCAATAAACTAGGCATAGTTGTCGAGTGATGAAACATAAACATATATTTATCTAACAGTTTACCTACTCATCATATTTAATATTTATTTTGTTGTTATCGCTCTTTAGTTAGATAATTACAGTTATGGCGCGATCGCTTTGACTCGCTTGATTACGAGCGATTATCAAAAAACCTACGGGCTATAGTTCTCAACTCGTCCGCTTGCAATCCATCACTCAGATCTATATTAGAAGAAAAATTAGACCTTGCTTGAGAGGGGTTGGATGATATTACTTTGTTGATGACATTTTCGGGATGAGTTTGCAGTATTACTACCCCAGGCCCTTTTAGTTTTGCTAAAATAAGACCTTCACCTCCGAATATGGAAGTAAATATACCGCCTGCTAATTTAATTTCGTATTTAACGGACTCGGCAAAGCCGACAATGCAACCAGTATCGACATTTAAGCTTTCACCTCTTTCAAGGTTAATTACCTTAAGATCGCCTCCTGCGGTAATAAAGACTTTCCCATTTCCCGTAAATTTTTGAAAGATAATACCTTCTCCACCAAGAAAGCCACTCAAGCCCAGATTCATGGTAACATCGAGTCTTATACTGGGGTCTGAAGCTAACCATGCACCTCTTTGAGCGATAAAGCTATAATTTGGCGATATTTCAACATCTTCGATCGTACTCAAATAGGGACTGGCAAAAGCAATTCTTCCAGGTCTACTTCCATTATTGACCCATAAGACTTGAAACAGCTTTTCTCTTGTAATTAACTTTTTAATAACTGAAGTGATACTGCCTGTAGTAGTTTTAGCTTCGATGAATTCGTCACCATAGCAAAACGCGCTGGGTTCGGCATAAATAGACTCTCCAGGTTCGAGAGTTATCTCTACGCCTTTGTGATTTTCGGTGTAAATAATCATTTTTTGTCTAGATCGAGTTTTTACTCGCACTTATATACCAGTTTGAATTAAGTTAAAGGAAAAAAGTTGCGCTAGTAGAGAAACAAAGTAATTTGAATAGTATACTGATTCTAAATAATTGTCCCTTCTGCTAAAGCTTGAGGAATTTTAAGCTCGGCACTTTTACCAACTATTATGCCTACCTTTGTCAAAATTGAAGAGGGTATCGTAGATAAACCAACCTTCGATCGCTATGTACCCGCCCATAAAGAATACGTACGCCAACTAATTGCTAAAGGGCATAAAGCACGTTCTGGCTATTGGCGAGAATTAGGCGGGGGAATGCTCATTTTTGAAGCATCTTCTTGGGATGAAGCCAAGGCAATTGTGGCAGAAGACCCTCTAATTAAAAATAACTGTGTTACTTACCAACTGCATCAATGGTGCATTGTGGTGGAGTAGTAAATAGTAAGCTTCGACATGGTTAATTAGACTTCTTGCATAAGTTCGATCGACCCTGGTTGAGACAAAGTGGCAAGTAGCAAGTAGAAGTGCGAACCTGCTGATGTTTCATCAGCTAACGTCCGTCATAAACGCCTGGGGAAACCCCAGGCGACGCGGACTCAGGAACGCGCACTTCCCGAAGGGCAAGTAGCAAATTATTAATATGAATTGTTGATTGATTTTTGCGCATAGGTCTATTGTTCAGAGACAATCTTTTAGACTATAGACTACTAGTTCTTGTTCCTCACTTAGAATACCTGGAAACATTGGCAAAGATAGTACTTCGCGGGCAGCTTGTTCGGTAATGGGAAATTGTCCTAGTTTATAGCCTAAATGCTGATAGACGGGTTGTAGGTGAAGCGGGAGAGGGTAATATACCATGGCGATAACTCCCATTTCCGCTAATTTTTCTCTAATTCGATCGCGCCGTGACTCTTTCTCTAGGCGATCGTCTTTTATTTGAATAGTATATTGATTCCAGACAGTTGTACCCCCAGGGTTAGCTGATGGTAGTTTAAGCTCGGCAATAGGTTGTAATAATTGATGATAATATGCTGCTGCTTGTTGTCTTTGTAAATTCCAGCTATCTAAATAACGGAGTTTAATCGAAAGTATTGCTGCTTGAATGGTATCCAGACGACTATTAAGTCCCGTTAATTCATGACGATAACGAACTTTTAGACCATGTTCTCTTAACATTTTTACTTGAGAAGCGATCGCTTCATCATTAGTAGTTAAAGCACCACCATCGCCACAAGCACCTAAATTCTTGGTAGGAAAAAAGCTAAAACAGCCAATATGCCCGATACTGCCCACTTTTTGCCCCTGCCATTCTGCCCCAGTTGCTTGGGCGCAATCTTCGATAACATAAAGATTATGTTTCTCGGCAATAGTCATTAACTTTTGCATATCTACTGGTTGTCCGAATAGATGAACGGGAATAATTGCTTTAGTTTTCCGCGTAATAGCTGCTTCGACTCGATCGAGATCGAAGTTAAAACTATTAGTTTCAATATCTATAAATACTGGCTTTGCCCCTACCCTAGTAATTACTTCTGCTGTGGCAATAAAAGTAAAAGGCGTAGTGACAACTTCATCTCCCTGTCCGATATTTAATGCTCTTAGAGCCATATATAGAGCATCTGTACCAGAATTACAACCAACACATTTATTCACACCAATATAGCTGGCAAATTCTCGTTCAAAAGTAGTAACGGCTGTGCCACCAATGTAACGACCAGAATTGAGAATTTCAATAACAGTTTTAGTTGCTTCTTCGTTAATAACTTGATATTGTCTGGTTAAATCGACAGGAGGGATATTGTTCACTCTAATTACTAAGATAGTATTCTCAAAAAAATTAAATTTTGCTCTTAATAATAGAACATTGTCATTAGTTTAGAATAACTTTGGCTTGAGAGCGAATAAATTACTCAATAACTAATTGTGGATAATTTAATTGAACTCGATTTTATCGATCTAATCTTAGCTTTAGGTCTTATTGGACTAACCATTGTCCTTTCTCTCTGGCAAAGATTAGGTTTGGAAGGACAGTTAATTTTTGGTGCAGGGCGGTCTATCTTGCAATTGCTAGTGGTAGGCTATGTTTTGGAGATTATTTTTGCTCTGAATACTTTTTGGTCTGTCTTGCTCATTTTAGCGATCATGACTACCATAGCAGCTATTGTTGCTCGCAATCGTATTAGTAAAAAGATTCAGGGTCTGTTACCCGTTGTCTGGCTATCTATATTTGCTAGTAGTGCTTTAAGTGTTAGTTATACTGTATTACTGATTATTCAACCATCTACTTGGTACGAACCCCAATACTTAATTCCTTTGGGGGGTATGCTATTAGGTAATGCCATGAATAGTGCCTCTTTAGCAGGCGATCGCTTGATCGATGCAATTAAGAAAAATCGTTTAGAAGTAGAAACTCATCTTTGTTTGGGTGCAACTCCGCTTCAAGCTATAACTAGTTATCGGACTGAAGCCATTCGGACTGGTTTAATTCCCACTATCAATAACATGATGGTGGTGGGGTTGGTTAGCTTACCAGGAATGTTTACAGGTCAAGTATTGGCAGGAAGCGATCCTCTTAATGCTGCTTCTTATCAGATTTTGATTTTATTCGCGATCGTCTTAACTAATTTAACTTCTGCTATTTTGGTAACGGAAGGTTTATATCGTCGTTTTTTTAACCAGGACGCTCAATTAATTTTGTCTTAATAGATTAGAGATTGGTGATTCAAGTTTAGTGATTATTAGCGGAGCATCTGTCAAAAAGCGATGCAGCGCGGTCTTGGACGGGGCGTACGAGTTCTGCCGTAAAACGACAGAATCAGCCCCTCGGCTTTCCCCCACTCGCTGTTGCATCAAGATAGCGAGACGAGCCGTGCCGAGGACGAGGGGTATTTGCTCAAAGTTCTCGAAGCTTCGATTCGCTTACAGTCTAACTTATCTGACTCTTAATTTTCTTGCGCTTACCCTGCCTTTTTTATGAGATAATTATAAATAAGAAGATAGTTATGCCAAAAAAAGGTTTAAAACAGACAAGCAAAATATATTAGACCAGATCGCGTGCTGACACAGTACTAAGGAGGCAATAATGAAATCTATCTCAATTACTATCTTAGGATTATTAGTTCCTCTGATTTTAGTTAATCCTAGTCGTAGCGAAAATCCCGCTCATGTCGAACAGTTATTATCTACTAGGGAATGTTTTGGTTGCGATCTTTCAGGTGCTGACCTAACGGATGCTCATCTAATTGGCGCAGATTTAAGAGAAGCTAACTTAGAAGGGGCAAATCTATCTGGTGCTAACTTAGAAGGTGCAGATTTGACTGGTGCTAACTTAGAAGGGGCAAATTTAACTTCTTCTTTTGTAACTAATGCTAGTTTGAACGATGCTAATTTGAACCAGGCTAACTTAACGGCTGCCATAATTAACGATGCTGATGTTTCAGGTGCATCGATGATTGGCTTAGATTTAACTAATGCTCAAATATATAATACAGGCATTGCAGTTGGTGGAGATGCTGAATAGACGGCTTGGGTAAGTCCTATAATTTATCGATTGGCTCAAATAGCGAGTAGCAATTTGCTAAAAGCTTATGAGTCGAAACGCTACATATTTTATGTTAAAGACTGTCATTGTGTCTCTTACTGGATCATTCCTCACATCAGTTAAGAGCGAACATTAATTAAGTGGTCGTGCAAAATTAATTACCTATGTGTAAATAACTTTGCCTAGGTACTTATTTAGTAGTAAGGATAATTGCACTTTACCTCGTTGGAATCATTGGTTCGAGCGAACGACTAGATTTTAACCAGTGTTGATTTTAACGAAGTAATAATTTATGTTTCTCTAAGTATATTTTTAATCCCGACTAAAATAGTCGGGTATGTTTGACGAGCATTTTTGTCCGTGTTACTATCAATTCACAATTTGACGAGGGACTCCGCGTTTACTCAAGACGCAAGGAAACACGCTTGTTGTGACGGAATCAAAAAAAATAAAGAGAAACCAGCTATGACCCAGGCAACCAAAATCAAAGAACCCACTTTTACCAAGCTAGTATCTAAAGAAGGCAATACAGAATATCCTCTCGAAGCAATTCATATTTGCGAAGAAACCTTTGCCCCTTTAGAAGTTGCTTACGATTACGATGCTATTCGTCGTCAAGTTAGTCGAGAAAGCATTCAAGCAGGGCCTAATTCTATTTGGCGTTATAAAGCTTTCTTACCAGTAGAAAGTGAAAACCCCATTGATGTGGGTACAGGCATGACTCCTCTTGTTAAATCTCATCGCTTGGCTCGTCGCCTGGGTCTGAAAAATCTCTATATTAAAAATGATGCGGTCAATATGCCTACCCTCAGCTTTAAAGATAGGGTAGTTTCTGTAGCCTTAACTCGCGCTAAAGAACTAGGTTTTACTACAGTTTCTTGTGCTAGTACTGGTAACTTAGCTAATTCTACTGCTGCGATCGCAGCCCATGCAGGATTAGATTGTTGTGTATTTATTCCTGCGGACTTAGAGGCAGGAAAAGTTCTGGGTACTTTGATATATAATCCTACTGTCATGGCAGTGAAAGGCAACTACGACCAAGTGAACCGTCTTTGTTGTGAAGTAGGTAATAGCTACAATTGGGGATTTGTCAATATCAACTTGCGCCCTTACTACTCAGAAGGGTCGAAAACCCTCGGATTTGAAGTAGCAGAACAACTAGGTTGGCAATTACCCGATCGCATTGTCGCACCTTTAGCTTCTGGTTCTCTCTATACTAAAATTTATAAAGGCTTCCAAGAATTTATCAAAACTGGCTTAGTAGCAGATAAACCAGTCCGTTTCAATGGCGCACAAGCAGAAGGATGTTCTCCTATTGCTCGAGCCTTTAAAGAAGACAGAGACTTTATCGCTCCAGTAAAACCTAACACAATTGCCAAATCCATTGCGATCGGCAATCCTGCTGATGGAGTTTATGCGTTAGATACTGCTAGAAAAACTGGTGGTCATATTGACTCTGTTACCGATACCGAAATTATTGAAGGGATTAAATTACTAGCAGAAACAGAAGGTATCTTTACAGAAACTGCTGGTGGTACTACCATTGCCGTACTCAAAAAACAAGTAGAAGCAGGTATAATCGACCCCGAAGAAACTACCGTTGTTTATATCACCGGTAATGGACTGAAGACTCAAGAAGCCGTCCAAGGTTATATTGGCGAACCTTTGACCATCGATCCTAAACTAGATAGCTTTGAGCGTGCATTAGAACGTTCTCGTACCTTAGAACGACTTGAATGGCAACAAACTCTAGTTTAAAGCTTTTAGCCTTCGGGAGTATTATTACTCGCTCGATAAGTTTAAATCCCTTTTAAAGATATAAGCTAATAGCTAAAAGCTAACAACTAATAGCTAAATATTAATTGTTAATCGTTCATTATTCACTATGGCTGTAAAAGTATTAATTCCTACCCCTTTACAAAAATTCACCAACAACCAAGCAACTATTGAATGCAATGGTAGTAACGTTGATGAATTAATTAATTCCCTGGAAATTAATTGCCCTGGCATTAAATCCCGCATCTGTGATGAGACGGGTAAACCTCGTCGTTTCTTGAATCTTTACGTTAACAGTGAAGATATTCGCTTTTTGGAAGGAACTAATACTTCCTTGCAAGATGGCGATGAAGTAAGTATAGTACCTGCTGTAGCAGGAGGCTAATTTTTCCACTTATTAACATAATTCCGTTACATTCGACAGGATTGGCGATAACCAATCCTTTCCTTTTTTCTTTTGATTGTGGGCTAAACCTTGTCATGAAGTATCAATAATTAGACGGAATAGAGGGTGCTACTAGTGAGTAATAATTCTCTTCAACATGAGATTGCAGCTGCGATAGGTTATGAAGATCTTCTCGTGTCTGCGCTCTCTCAGCAGTGGGTAGTACCTGTCATAGAAGCAGCCAGGATTCAGCCAGTAGTTTAGACTAAAGAACGGCTATATCCGACTGCTAGAAAATTCTGGGGAAAAGAGAAATACACTCCGCCACGATCTTTTAATCGGTATAATTCAATTATTTCGCGATCGACGAGTTTAGGAGCTTTTGGAAACGACGGTAATACCTCAAAAGCTCAAACAAGCTAAATCAGCAGACAAACTAAGATTTTGAGTGACCGCTTTTTCTACATCTTCAGTATGGACCATTTATTAATCAAATTTTAAGGAAATTTTAAGGCTAGTCGAAAGTTTCCCAATAGAACGATTGCAACAACTTTTAGCAGCAATTTCTCAGAGAAATAAACAATCAAGCTCTTTTTTTTCGGAAAACTGTATCATAGAGAAAGAAAAAACATTACAATTTTATTTTTATTACTGATTATTTTAATTGAATATTTATATTTTTTTTTTCACGATCCAAGTAGTAGTTTGCTAGGATGTAATTTCTATGTTATCGAGCAGTTCGCTGTGGCCGAAAAGCGATGAATTTCAGTCCGTTTTAGATGGTTTGTCTACTCAAGTTGCTGTTCTCGATCGAACAGGAAAAATTGTTGCTACCAATCAAGCTTGGAGAAACAATACAGATATTGGTTTACTAGTGACAAATGCGGGTATAGGTGATAATTATTTAAATTTATGTAGGTCAGTTAAAAATAGCCACAAAGATAATGCTCAATTAGTCGCTCAAGCTATTGAAGAAATTATCAATGATCGCAGAGAAGAATTTAAACTAGAATACTCCAGCAATTTATCCCGCCAAAAAAACTGGTTTGTAATTAATTTAAAACAAATTATCGATAATAATTCGACGGGAGTGCTAATTAGTCAAGACAATATTACAGAGTACAAGCAAATGGAATTTTCTTTACGCTCTGTTGCTGAGGGAACGGCTAATACTACTGGTCAAGATTTTTTCTATTCTTTGGTATATCATCTAACTCGCGCTCTTGCCGTCGATTATGTTCTCGTTACCGAATGCTTAGAACATCAAAATCCTTCTAAAGTACGTACTTTAGCATTTTGGAGTAAAGAGAATTTTGCGCCAAACTTTGAATATTCCCTAACAAATACACCTTGTCAGAAAGTAATCAACGGATTGCCTTGTTACTATCCTCGTAGTTTACAGAAAATCTTTCCGTTAGATTCAGATTTAATTAAATATAATGCTGAAAGTTACGTAGGCGTGCCTTTAGTTAATTCGGGCGATCGAGTTTTAGGTCATCTAGCCGTGATGGGGGAATCTCCCATTGAAGACGGTTCTTTAGAACTGTCAATTTTGCAAATATTTGCTGCCAGAGCTACAGCAGAATTAGAACGCAAACGAGCAGAAGAAAAATTGATTCATGATGCTCTCCATGATGAGTTGACTGGTTTGCCCAATCGTAATTTATTTAGCGAGCATCTTCAAAGGGTATTAAAAAAGTATCAACGGAATCCCAATCATAAATTCGCCGTTCTTTTCTTAGATTTGGATCGTTTCAAAGTTATCAATGATAGTTTAGGACATAGTAGTGGCGATCGACTTTTGATTCAGATTGCTAAAAGAATTCAAGGCTGTTTGCGCAAGAGCGATCTCTTAGCCAGATTAGGAGGAGATGAGTTTGCAATTCTGTTAGAAGGAATAACCACAGTCACCGATGCCACCAAATTTGCCCAGCGCATCCAAGATTGTTTAACAATACCATTTTGGTTGGGTTCTCACGAAGTATTTTCTAGTGCCAGTATTGGTATCGCTCTATGCGATAAGAGTAGTGATTCTGCCGAAGAGTTATTACGTAATGCAGATATTGCCATGTATAAAGCCAAAGCTTCGGGAAAAAGTAGATATGAGTTATTTGATGCAACCCTCCATATCAAAGTAGTCGATCGTCTAAAATTAGAGACAGATTTTCGGCGAGCTTTGGATAATGGAGGGCTACGACTATACTATCAGCCGATTGTTTCCTTGAAGCAGAAACAAGTTGTTGGTTTTGAAGCTTTAGCACGGTGGCGACATCCTCAAAAAGGTTATATCTGCCCAGAAGAATTTATTGCCTTAGCAGAGGAAACGGGTATGATTATTCCTTTTGGTTGGTGGATTTTACAAGAAGCCTGTTACCAGTTGAGAGAATGGCAGATCGAGTTTAATCGCCCTGATTTAACGGTTGGAGTTAACTTTTCCCAAAAGCAGCTATCTCAGGCTAATTTGGCAGAGTCATTACTACAGATTCTAGAAACTACTGGTATAGCAGCGAGAAGCCTAAGGTTAGAAATTACCGAAAGTATGTTGATGGATAATATTGAAGTGACGATGAAGAGTTTAAGCGAGTTAAAGGCTATCGGCATTCAATTGTACTTGGATGATTTTGGCACGGGTTATTCTTCTCTAAGTTATCTTCACAGCTTACCCATCGATGCTCTTAAGATCGATCGCTCTTTTATTAAGAACATCGATCGAGAGGAAAAAAATAGCAAAATTATCAAAGCTATCATCATGATGGCTAAGAGTTTAGAGCTAAAAGTGATCGCAGAAGGTATAGAAACAAAGATGCAACAAGCCAAATTACAAGAGCTTCAATGTCTCTATGGGCAAGGATATTTATTTTCTCGTCCCCTAAGTTCTCAATCTTTACAACTTTGGTTAAATAGTCAGGTTACAAAAAAGAATAACAGAGAAATTTTTGGACAGAACCCTAATAATAATTAATAAAATCTGACAAGATAAGATTAGAGGCTCTTATTATACTTATAATTTCTTTTTTAAATCTTAAGTTTCTATTAACTTTGATTTTTCAAACTCTATTATTTTTTAATAAAAATAGCGGTTTGGACTAACAGTATATTTAGCTAATTTTTTGATTATAATTTTTGGACTATATAAATAGTAGTTAGAGTCAAGCTCGATCGCAGATCGTAACATCGCAGACCATAACGTAAAATCATCTCCTTGCACGCTGGGCGTTTCCGAATCAAATCATTGAGCCAGAGTCCTACAGGCGATTTAAAATCTATCTTTAAATTGAGATTTAAATCTTTAACCAACAAATAAAAAATAAGAGTTTTCACTTAATCATAACTCAGGTTCTTTAGATCTAATTTAGATTTGAAGTTCAATTTTTAAATCCAAACTTTTACTTAAATTAGGAGCAATTTAAGTGGATTTGCTTATGGCTTTTAATAATAAATAAAAAAATAGGTAAAAACCACATTAGCAAAAAAAAAATGAGGAAGTTATCGTATGTTTGTTTTGAATAACTACCCTAAATAACTATGTTTTTAAACTCACAATCTATCAACAATAATTCCACAAAAGAATATCACGTCGCGGTTATAGGTGCAGGGCCTCAAGGTGTTCTCTATGCTTCCTGGCTCAAACAGACACGTCCAGATTTAAAGGTAATTATCCTCGAAAGAGAAGTAACTCCAAAATATAAAATCGGTGAAAGTACCCTTTCTGGTTTTTGTAAAGCTCTCCGTTCTGTCGGTATATCTCAGCAAGTTTTAGAATCACTCTTTTTTCCCAAAAATGGTTTGGGCTTCTTTCATATTGATGAATCAGTTAAAAACGTTGTCGAAGCATCAGAATATATTTTAGAGACTTTTGATGAAACTTTTCAGGTCGAGCGTCGTTTACTCGATGGATTACTCATTAATAATGCCCGTCGTTTAGGGGTAGAGATTATTCAGGGTGCGCGAGTAGAGCTTTCTGCTTCTCGGTTAAGCGATCGAGGTAACTTAATTACCTATCGTTACAATCGTCAAAACTACACAATTAAATCTAAATTAGTTGTAGATGCGAGTGGCCCTGCTAGTGTTATTGCCAAACACTTAGGCGTATATACCAAAGAAAATGTGCGATTCCAAAGTAATGCTGTTTGGGGCTACTTTAAAAATGTCAATCGTCTCAGTCAACTAGAAAATTGGTCTAATTTAGCTCAGTTCGATCGAGATGAATATACCCAACATTTTTGTTTTCGGGAAGGTTGGATGTGGTATATTCCTCTATTTTCTTGGGAAAAACTACCGAGCGATCGCATTCACTCGATGTTAGCTAATCTTCTCGAATCAGGAGAAAAAGTACCAACCAAAGAAGAACTATCTAATCTTTATGGCTCTTCTGACGATGATATCGTAAGTATTGGATTGGTATTACGTCAAGATCGCGACGACAAATTTAGTCAGGGTAGGCAGGTAGCCTTTAACCACTACGCCGAAAAATATCCTGCTATCAAAGAAATGCTCGAAGGCGCAGAACTAGTTTCCGATCTCTATGAGACCGAACAGTCCTTAAGAGCGCGTGCCAACATTCGGGGTTATGCAAAACAAATTGTGGGAGACGGTTGGTTGAGTATCGGTGAAGCTGCTTTCTTTGTCGATCCTCTAATTTCTCCAGGTTTGACTGGGGGAGTTGCTACAGCTTATTTTGCAGCCCAAACAACCCTTAAGGCGATCGATAATGATACTTTTGCACGTCAGGCTTTCAGTGAATACGAACATTTTGCTTACAAACTCTATGAAGCTTTAGAGCGTGACAACCAATTGGTATATATGTCTTTCAATAATCCTAAAGCCATAGAAATAATCCAACGTTTTCAAGAAATTGATGCTCGTCGTCATTTTAATCAGCATATTTCTTCGGATTATACTTTGGCAGATACTAATGTTTGGGGCATTCTCAGTCCAGTTTATCAATCATTTCAAAAACAGCTTTGGCAAATTATGCATCAAGCTGAGTTGATAGTCGGCAACAATAAAAATATAGACGAGCAATCCCCAGAAGACTATGAATTTATGGTCGAACAAATTACTACCTATCTCTCTAATTACTTATATAATCATTTAGAATTGACTCCTTACGTAATGCAAAATCAATTCGAGCATGAATCGGGTATTGATAGTAAAGTGCTAGAAAAATGCTACACCTAATCTGTTACTGTTTAATGCGCGTAGCTAGTAAGTAAAAATAATAGCGGATAACTAATAGCTAGAATCTCTACCGAATTATTAGCGATCGGTAGAGAACTAGTCGAAGCAGACGGCAAATACTAATGATAAAGATAAGTCCCACGATGAAAGTACCAGAATGGTTGAAGTCAACAGAAATTGCTGCCAAATTTAGGATCGATCGAGATCGATGGCAACCAGTTACGATTTTATTAAATGAACAGGGAGGAACTTATAAAACTCCTACAGGAGACGAAGAGGGAACATTTAGCATTATCGCTGGCGGTAATCATCCTCATGGTGGAGAAGTATTGGTATTGCACTGGCTAGAAAAAAAAGGCCCTTTTGTTGGTAATACTGGTATTGATACCTTGTGGTTTCAGCAAAAAGAGCGACAAATAGAAGTGCGTGGAACATTTTTTGTAGATTGTGGCAATGAATATGGAGAAATAAAAAATTAGTAATTTATTTCCTCAAATGAATTAAATCCTTGTGATTGAGTTTAATTAAAAGCTTCTCAATTTGTTCTTGAGAAGCTTTTTTTTTCAAAAAAATAAATTAAATACGAATAAAGTATAAAGTTTTAATCTTTTATAAAATTATCGAAAAATTGTTTTATTTTATGGAGTTTTTAATTTAAAAAAAGAAAAAATATATATTGACAAATGTGCATAAGCTTGAAAAAAGCTAATTTTATTTATTGAGAAATACTCAATCATTAATTATGACTTTTATCTCTATTGTTTTTTTACTTTTGTATGTTTAGATACTAAGCGAACTCATATTTTCATTTGTTATCTCATCTCAATGATTTCGATACAAAAACTTTAATTTTAGATCGAATAGTTATCGAGATAGCTGTGAATTTTTTCAACAACTGTAACAATCATTTGTCATATTTATGAACTGGAACGGTTTATCAGCAGAGCTAAAATCTTTAGATACATTCAAGTTAGAGCAATCTCTCGAAAAATTAAGAAAAGGAAAAATACAAGAAAGTAAAAACACTATCGAACAAAAGTTTATTGAGTCGATCGATAATTGGGAGATAAATAGTTCATTTATCAGTTTTGACTGTGTAGACGGTACTAGTAATTTTCCCTCAAGTAATTCCTCAGATTTTGTTTCTGTAAATGTGCAAAACTATCCTGAAACTCCAAATAGTACAATCGAAGCGGAGCAATATTTCGAGAATATAGCCTATTTTAATGCGGGTAAGAGTAAATGGACTCAGCCAGGAGGAAAAGGCAATTCTGTTAATATCACTTATAGCTTTAAAAATCTTCTTGATGGTGGACTCAACGGCATTAGTGCAGAACAAGCCGAAGCTGCGATCGAAGAAGCTTTTGGGGTGTGGTCAGAGGTTGCACCGCTCAATTTTACAGAAGTAAAAGATAGTTCTAACTCTCAGATTCGCATTGGTTACGACTATATTGATGGACGCAGTGGTACTTTAGCCTATGCTTATTTTCCCACCAATGGAGACATTACTTTTGACAGTGGAGAAAGCTGGAATACCAGTCTATTTTTAGAAACTGCGGTTCACGAAATTGGTCATAGTTTGGGTTTAGATCATGAAAGTGGTACTAGTGCAATTATGAATCCTACTATCAAAAATCGTTTTAATGGTCTAGGGTCAGCATTTTTACTCCAAGATGATCTTAATGGTATTCGCAGTATCTATGGTAGTGGTCGCGGTTCGGTCAATCCGTTAGATGGTAATCCTCCTATTCCAGAACCCACACCTACACCTTCTGGTGCTAGAAAAATCAATGGGACTTTTGGCGATGATGTTCTTATCGGCAATGACAGAAATAATCGGATCCGAGGCTTTGCTGGTGATGATTATCTCGAAGGTGGTAAAGGCAATGACAATATCAAAGGTGGTAAAGGTGCAGATACTTTTTTCTTCAAATCTTTAGACGGTAGTGTAGATATTATTAAAGACTTTTCGCTCGAAGAAGGCGATATCATTGAGGTTTCTAGGTCTGGATTTGGCTCTG
Organism: Xenococcaceae cyanobacterium; assembly: GCA_051439545.1. Lineage (GTDB taxonomy): Bacteria > Cyanobacteriota > Cyanobacteriia > Cyanobacteriales > Xenococcaceae > JASJDJ01. The sequence goes on from JBFRWK010000028.1 coordinate 19,022, forward strand.
GTAGTAGATTTGGCTATAATTCTCGGACTGGTGGCTTGTTCTTTGGTGATGAAGAGTTTGCTATTCTCGAAAATAAACCTTCTTTCTCTGATGTTAGTGCTAGTTTTAGAGTTAGTTAGTTGTAAGTTGTAAATTTGACACAATTTCAACTCAATATCTTTATATAAGAAGAGTTAGATTCGCCCTAAAGTAAACTTTGAGTATTTATCAAAAATGCTCAAAGTTTAATAATAGAAAATTTAATGATTTCTTGTTTGGATATTATACCAATTCTCGAAAATAACAAGAGACTTAATTTATCTCTAGGCAGTCCGCAGTCCGCAGGAGTAACAGCAATAGTTTGCCGAGTTTTTTTCTATTAAAAAATAATGTACTATATCTTTTACTACTTTTGATAAATGGTATTATTGACTATTTTGTAATATGTCTTTTGCTCTCTTTTTGCCCTATTTTTTTCCTAAAATTGAAAAGTCCTGTTCCGAACGTTTTGCACTTTGATGACTTTTAATTCTCTTCTAAATTTGCTCGATCGACAACTCATTAAGATTCACGAAGCTCCTTTAAATACTGTGGAAATCCTGATAATAAAAGGAATTGTGGAAAATTTAACTTATGGTGAAATTGGTCAGAAAGAAGACTATAGCACAACTTATCTGACCAATGTAGCTGCACCAAAATTATACAAAAAGCTGTCTAAATTATTTGGTAAAAATGTTACGAAAAAAAACTGTCACTCATTGATAGCGTTAAATATCGAAAGTAAATTTCGTATCTTACCTACTTATCCTAGTGGTGCAGTACCTCTCAACTCTCCTTTTTATATCGAGCGATCCCCTATTGAAGAGCAAGTTTATCAAGAAATTGACAAACCAGGAGCTTTAATTAGAATAAAAGCTCCCAAAGAGATGGGTAAGACTTCGTTGCTGTTGAGAATTTTGGCTCGTGCTGTAGAGCGAGGTTATCGGACAGTTACTATTAATTTTGAACAAATTGACTGCGCTATTCTGAGCGATCTCGATCGTTTTTTACGTTTTCTCTGTGCTACTGCTAGTCAACAACTCAATCTCGAATCAAAGTTAGAAGAATATTGGGATGATGATATTGGTAGTAAAGTTAGTTGCAGTCTCTATTTCCGTTGTTATCTCCTCGAACAGATAAATACTCCTATAGTCTTAGCATTTGATGAGTTAAATCAGATTTTTGAATATCCTCAAGTAGCCAAAGATGTTTTACCTCTGTTTCGTTCTTGGTATGAAGATGCTAAGATAACACCTGTTTGGCAAAAGCTACGTTCGATCGTCTTACATTCAACAGAAGTTTACATTCCCCTACAAATTTATCAATCTCCTTTTAATGTTGGTTTACCTATCCAGCTAAAAGGGTTTGAGCTTAACCAAGTAAAAGAGTTAGCTAAAAAATATCGTTTAAATTGGCAATTATTAGAAGAAGCAGAACAGTTAATCGATCTAGTCGGTGGACATCCTGGGTTAATCCACATTGCTTTATATCATCTCAGTCGTCAAGATATTACCCTGGCAAAATTATTACAAACAGCTTCAACTCCTGAGGGTATTTACCATCGTCATCTCCGCCGTCAGTGGTTGACGTTACAACAAGAACCCGAACTAGCTGAATTTTTTAACCTTCTTCTTCAGAGCGATCGACCTATACAGTTAAAGCCAATTGTTGCCTATAAGTTAAATAGTATGGGTTTAATCGAACAGATAGGTCATGAAGCGATAGTCAGTTGCAAGCTTTATCAGGATTACTTTGCTAAAAATTTGGTCGAGATCGATGCCAAAACTAAACTTTAGATTAACTTGTTAATTATGAATCGCATAATTGGCGATCGCTTTGACTGACTTCGGTATTAGTTCGTAGATAATCTCGTATTTGACTACAACCAGCAGCTAATAGATCTAGTTCAAACATTTGTGGCAGATTCCAAAGAATAGCAGTTTTATCTTCACTAACAGAAGCAAGGGTCTTACCATCTGGACTAAAGGCAATACTCCATACTGCTTCATCATGTCCGTAGAGAGTTTTGAGCAATTTACCACTACGATGCCACAGTTTAATGGTGCTGTCTCCACTGGCAGAAGCAAGGGTTTGACCATCGGGACTAAAAACAAGTTTTCTGATTTCTTCGGTGTGACTTTTGAGGGAGCGATCGAATGCGATCGTAATTTTACCTGACGATTGTTCTATTTGCCAAAATTTTATTATCCCTTCTTGGTCTGCGGTTGCCATCAGTTTACCATCAGGACTAATAGCTAATACCCCTTCCGACCTAACATGATAGTTATCTCGATCGAGGGTTTTAATTAGATTTCCGCGAATATTCCAAAGCTTGATAGTTTGGTCGTAACTAGCTGTGGCGATAATCTGACCATCGGGAGTAAAAGCAATATCTCGCACCACATCTTGATGACCAGACAAGCTAGTAATTAAATTACCTTCCCAATCCCAAAGTTTTGCTGTTTTATCTTCACTAGCAGTAGCTATTATCTTATCGTTAGGACTAATCGCCATGCGCCATACACCTACTTTATGACCTTGGATGGTTTTGTCTAAAACTATTTGAGGCGTTTCTAAATCTTTTAGCTTAAGCAAGTCAATCGTACCGTTCCAATGTCCAGATATTAGTTTGCTTCCATTCTTAGCGAAGGTAATTCCTAAAACCGAATCTTGTCGATCTTGGAAAGTATCTAACAACGAACCATCCTTAGACCATAACTTAACTTGGCGATCGTCGCTAGCCGTAACAATCATCTCCCCTTGAGGATGAAAAGCTACGTCTATAATTGGTGCGCTGTGACTTCTCAATACTTTTAGTAAGGGATTATCTAGTTTCGCTAGTTTAACGATATCTTGTTCCGAGGCAGTAGCAATAGTCTTTCCGTCAGGACTAATATCAATATCCCAAATTCTCTTTCTTTCAATATTAATGGTTTTTAATAAAGCACCTTCAAAACTCCAAACTTTAACCCTACCATCCCAACTAGCGGTGATAACTTTTTGTCTGTCGGGATGAAAAACAACGGCAACCACAGGAGAACTATGTCCTTCTAAGGTATGTAGCAATTTACCGCTATCTGCTTGCCAGAGTTTAGCAGTTAGATCGTTACTCACAGAAGCTACAATTTGACCATTGGGACTAAAAGCCACATCTCTAACTTCATTAGTGTGACTGTTGAGAGTTTTATCGAGTTTAAACCGACCCGAATCATTAATTTTCCAGAGTTTAATGGTTTTATCCTCACTACCAGTAGCAATCATTTGACCGTCTGGACTAAAAACAGCTTTCCAGACTGAATTGCTGTGACCTCTGAGAGTATCTATCAGCTTGCCGTCTCGCTGCCACAGCTTAATCGTTTTATCTCGGCTTACGGTAGCAATTATTTGACCATCTGGGCTAAAAGTAATTCCGACAACTTCATCTTGATGTCCTTCGAGAGTATTTAACAATCTTCCCTCTAAATTCCAAAGTTTGACTGTATAATCCCGACTAACAGTAGCAATTATTTGACCATCAGGACTAAAAGCAACATCCCACACCGCAGCTTGATGCCCTACAAAAGTATTCACTAAAGTGCCATCTGCTTTCCACAGTTTTACAGTTCGATCCGAACTAGCACTAGCAATTAATTGACCATCTGGGCTAATATCTACGCCAAAAACTACTTCACTATGTCCTGTCAAGCGATTATATTCATCAACTCCATATACTGCTTGTCGTAAAATCGATTCGATTCTTTTATTAGTATCTTCATCTCGATAGTTAAGCTTTTGCCATTTTTGCTTAACTTCGATCGCTGTCATTAAAGCTTCTAATTTTCGATCCGAAGCAAAAAGAGCTTCCGAATAATTACTTAGAGCTTTGATTTCGTTAAGTATTGCCTGATGATATTGTTTATAGGCGATCGCGCCAAATCCTAAAATACTCGACAAAGTAATTACCAATGCTATTAAAACATAGCGTTGCAATCGAGCAGTTTTCTGTTGTTCTATTAGTCTGGCTTTAATTTCTTGGGCGCGTTCTGCTTCTAAAGCCTGTTGTGCTTCTTTTCTGTCTAATTCTTCGCTGCTAGTCAAAAAACGGTAATCGAGATCGCTTAAAATTTTATTCCAAGACCATTTTTGGGCATCCTGTAAAGCCTTTCCTCGTAATAGTCTAGAGCTATCTTGGTATTGAGATTGCTGCCACGCTTTTAAAGCCTCGGAATAAGGACGTAATTGAGATAGTTGCGTTTCTACCCAAGACAAATTAAAAACTTCTTGATAAATACGGTTGCGAATTTGAAGTTTCTCGTTATGTTTAATAATCAATCCCGAAAGCATTAATTCTTGTTGCTCGATGCTATTATCAGCATCAATAAACCCTTGCTGCAAAATTTGTTGGTACATTGCCAGTAAAGAACCAGTTTTTCGCTCATTACTTATCAGGCGATCGCGGATGGTTTTTAAATGTTCTGGTTCGTCTTGGGTTTGCCAATTTTCAATAATCTGCGTTCGGATTAAATGTTCGATCCAATCTTTTTCACCATCGACAGATATTTGAGGATGACAAGCACGAACTAATTTACATAATTTTTGGGTCAAAAAAGGCTGACCATTAGTCCAAGTTAGAATTTGTTGGAGAATTAATTGAGGATTACCAACGGTTTTTGTTACTTCTAACCCCGCTAATAAAGGCTTAGCTTCTTGCAAGGTAAATCCATTGAGTTCGATGGCTTGACCGATATTAAAGGGGGTTCGTCGATAATCGTCGATCAAATCTGAAGGTGTAGCCACTCCAAACAAAGCAAAACTCAACCTCTGATACTGAGGATTGAGACTACGCTGGTTATAACAGAAACGAATCAGAGCAAAAAAATCATTAATCGAAAAATCTAAACTTAAAACACTATCGACTTCATCAAAACAAATTACTATAGGTGATTCTGAAATATTATCTCTATCTCCAACTTCAGCCAATAATACTTCTTCAATAAATAGGCTCAATTTTTGGATTAAAGATAAATCTTGGCGTTCCTTCCACCATTGCTTGAGATTGATTTTGTTAAATAGATTAAAACCTTGCCATAATTCGACTACCAATCCTTTGTACCATTGTTCGATCGTAACTTTTTCTCCACTAATACGGGTCAGATCGATCGCCGTGCAACAATATCCATCCTGTCGTAAGCAATCGATCGTCCTGACCATGAGACTGGATTTACCCATTTGACGGGCATTGAGGACATAACAAAACTCCCCTTGTTTTAATCCTTCGTAGAGTTGGCGATCGGCAGCACGCACTGCATAAGAAACTGCGTCCATCGGCAAACTGCCACCAACTTGATAGTTATTCACAATACCTGCTTTGACAAACTGAAACTCCAAGATAGATGATAATTCAATCAAATTCTACCTTAACTCAAACTTTTGTCAGAGTTTAAAACTTTGACAAGAAATCAAATAAATTTAAAACAGGTTTTTAAAAAAAAGTCATTATGTAAATTATTTAGTATATTTTTTGGGGTGAACTATTTTATTTAAAATTATTAGCATATTAGATTTTGCTAATAAGATTATTATGTTTATCGATCAAAATTATTAGATTTATTAGTTATTTTTTATCTTGTTTAAACTGCTCATCGTTTTAAGTGAACTAAAAAACTATTATTTCTGTTTTTGATATGGATCAAACGTAAGACTATATTAGGTTTAAAGCTATTGTAAAGCAGTAATAATAACCCTGTTTTTTACCTTTTTTATGAAATACTTGATTTCGTAGCGAAGTTAAATACTATAAAAAAAAAGATAGCTTTGACTATAATTTGAACTCATATTTTAAGTATGGTTTTTATATCATCAAACTCAAAATCGACAAATAATTTTTGGGAGTATTTAGGATTTAATTACACATCTTGGTGGAATGGAAAATTTGCTGCTCGCGAATCTACTAAAGCATTACAACAAATAGCAGAAACAGGCTCAGATACAGCAACAATTGTTACTACTAATTATGTTACAAATACCCAAAGTAGTAAAATTTTTGCTCAAGAGCAGAAGACTGAATCTTTGACAAACGTAGAAAAAGCAATTGTAGATGCCAAAAATCAAGAACTGTCCGTATGGTTGAAACCCCATATCGACCCTCAAGATGGTCAATGGAGAGGATTTCTAAATCCCACAGACAGAACTACCTTCTTCAATAACTACAAAGCATTCATGCTAGATTATGCCAAACTAGCTCAAGCTCAAGGTGTTGAAGTATTAGTAATTGGAACTGAAATAGACCAACTTATCGACACAGCCGATAAAGATTATTGGTTAGACCTAATTGCGGAAGTCCGACAAGTTTATGACGGTAAATTGACCTATGCAGTTAATTGGGATAAAGCAGATCGAGTTTCTTTTGCTGAAGCTCTTGATTTCGTCGGAATAGACGCTTATTATCCTTTAACAGAAAATAAAAATGCTACTGTTGAGGAACTAGTTAAAGCTTGGACAGACACACCAGAAACAGATGCAGTCACAGGAATAACCAATGGTCGATCGATAGTTGATTGGTTAAGACAAGTTTCCACAGATTATGGTAAGCCTCTTGTTTTTACAGAGATTGGTTTTCGTAGTTTAGACGGTAATGCTGCTAAACCCTATGAATTTAATGGTGGCGGTCAAGTTGATTTTGAAGAACAAGCAAGATTATACGAAGCTTTCTTCAAAGTATTTGGCGGACAAACACCAGAAGCAGGAAATCTCGACTGGTTCAAAGGCGCACAATTTTGGAATTGGTATGCTACAGAAGCACAAAATAATGACCCTACTGATTTGGATTACCCAATTTTGGGGAAACCAGCAGAAGTTATCTTTAAAGAGTATAGTAGTAAATTGCTTTCGGGTTCACCCAATCCAGTCGAACCAGTTGACCCAGTTGACCCAACTATACCCACTAACAACTCAGCAGTAGATTTTGCGATTACCAATAGTTGGGGTGGTGGTTATCAAGGTCAAGTCGAAATCACCAATCAAGACAGTAGCCAACTCAATAGCTGGACTCTGGAGTTTGAATTTGCAGGTCAAATCGAGCAAATCTGGAACGCAGAAATAGTCAGTCAAACAGGCAACACTTACGTAATTAGTAACTCAGCTTATAATGGCACAATCGCTTCTGGGGACAAAGTTTCCTTTGGTTTTACTGGCGAAGGTTCAGTACCCAACCTACCTAATGTCTTTGAGTTAAACGAGAAAGTAGTAGGAGAGACCCCTACTACACCTACAGACCCCACCGATCCTATTCCTACACCTAACCCCACACAATCTGGAAGTGAATGGTTAGAAATCGATCGAACTTATACGGGAAAAGGTACATACTATGGTGCGACAGGAGCAGGAAATGCTGGATATGATGTAGTTGAATTAGACCAACGAGGTAGAATTGCTGCCATCAATCGCCAGCAGTGGAATAACTCTGAAGCTAGTGGTGCTTTTTTTGAAGTATCTGGACCTTATCAAAGAGAAGGTAATGCAGAACCAATCGACATAATGATTGTAGACCAACTACCCGATCGAGATAACGGTTTAGACTTGAGTGCAGAAGCTTTTGCTGGGGTTGCCGATCCAGTTACGGGAGTTGTCGAACTTGAATACAATTTAATTAGTCCTGCTGATGATTTTGTCACGCCTTATGGTAACAGAATTGGAGATGGCATTATTGTCGATCGCCTTGCAGAAAGTAATCCCTATTGGCCAGCAGTAAGATTAATTAATCACCGCAATCCAGTTCAAAGTCTTGCTTTGGTTACCGACGATGGACAAACATTACCTATGGAGCGTCAGTCTAACAATATCTTTGTCTTAGAACAAGGAATAGGACAACCGCTTACTGGCGATCGAGACTTCATTAGCACTGATATCTTTGGTCAAAAAGTGGTTTTGAATGATATCGATATTACTGGTGGAACTGGAGAAGATATTACAACTGGTCAACAGTTTCCTATAACTGGTTAGGAAAATTGTCATAAAGCTTAAGGGAAAAGTTTGAGATGAGCTTGAGTTGTAATTATATAAAAATACTACAAAAAAAATTGATTTATATATATATGCAATTGAACGATTATCTATTATCTAAAATGACAATTTCAGCTTTGTTGACTATAGCTTTACATAAAAAAAAGATTTTCTATTTTTTGAAAACCAACTAATTAATAATAACAAAAATATGTCATGAATAAAAAAAAGATATTAATTGTAGTTCTGTTTCTAGCTACAATTTGGCAGCCAACCCATCATTATCTGATGTCTGCTGGAATGTCTATGAACTCAGAATTACATAATTTAGTCACAATGTGTCCTTTTTTCACAGTCATGCTAATTATGATGAAATCTTTTTTGAGATAATAATATAATTTCATTCTCTAAAATTTTATAAAAATATATTTTATCTGGTAATTTTCTCGATATAAACAACAACTTTGCAATCTTCGTCGATATTAAAAAATGGAAAATAAAACTTGTTGTAATCTTCAAATAATATTGCTTGATATTTTCAAAGTAAATTGTAATAATCATCTAGATTATAAATAAAAATGCTTTCAAGAAAATAGCTTAAATTCTAATTTTAGTTTTGCGTTTTAATCTCTGAACTTCCTAGTTTGTTTGAGTTAAACGGAGAAACAACTAGTATTCCTACATCCAATCCTATGTCTACAAACAATCCTATGTCTACATCCAATCCTATGTCTCCCCATAATCACGAAGGTCATAATCACAACGGCGATCCGATGCCAATGCTTCCAGACCCAGAACCTTTAGCTCCTGGCGGTCAAATTTTTAAAGTAGATGGAACTACACAAGTAATAACCGACTTCAACCCAGCTACAGACAAAATCAGCTTCTTCTACCTCAGTGTACGTGGAGATAGTCAACAAAACTTCTCAGTGGAAGAAACCGCTAAAGGAGTTAGATTCTACAGTCCAGTTACTGGTCAAAGTATCACTCTTAAAGGAATCAAATTTTCCGATTTAGATAGTTCTCACTTTGAGTGGAGAGCCAATCAACTAGAAGATAATATTGCCGAAAGAATGGGGCTATCGGATAAGATAGCTGATTTTAGAATCGTTGATAGCAACGTATTCAACGGTAAGAGTGTTGCTATGGCAGGAGGAGTCGATCGCGCACCCTATCACACTTTTCAGGCACCAGAGTACACTGGTACACCTATTGGCTCTAATCCCAACCCAGTCGACCCAGTTGACCCAGTTGACCCAGTTGACCCAATCGACCCAGTTGACCCAGTTGACCCAGTTGACCCAGTCGACCCAGTTGACCCAGTCGACCCAGTTGACCCAGTTGACCCAACTACACCCACTGACAACTCAGCAGTAGATTTTGCGATTACCAACAGTTGGAATGGTGGATACCAAGGTCAAGTCGAAATCACCAATCAAGATAGCAGCCAACTCGATAGCTGGACTCTGAAATTTGAATTTGACGGCAAAATCAGTCAAATCTGGAACGCAGAAATAGTCAGTCAAACAGGCAACACCTATGTAATTAGCAACGCAGCCTATAATGGCACAATCGCTTCTGGGGAAAAGGTTTCCTTTGGTTTCGTTGGCGAAGGTTCAGTTCCCGACCTACCCGATGTCTTTGAGTTAAACGGAGAAATAGTAGGAGAAACACCCGTCGATCCAGTCGATCCTATGAAATCTACTATTGCAGAGATTGTGGCACAAAGTGGTGGAGAATTTGACGGCAACAATCAAGATTTTGATATTTTACTCCAAGCACTTGAAGCAGCAGGACTTACAGATGCAGTGAATGACCCATCTGCCGACCTCACAGTCTTTGCACCGACTGACGCTGCTTTTATTAAGTTAGCCCAAGACCTAGGATATCAAGGTAATGATCAGACGGGTGCTTATGATGCGATTGTGGGCGCACTCACTGATTTAGGCAATGGCGACCCCATTCCCGTACTGGAAAATGTCTTGAAATATCACGTTTCTCCTGAAGCTAAAACTCTCAATGAAGTGAAGGGAGCGAATTCGGTTAATACATTGCTAGAGGGGGAAACGATTACACCGAAGGGGAATAGTTTAGGAGATAATGAACCAGACTTAGCCGATCCCAAATTTGTTAATGGTTTGACAGATGTTGAAGCCAGCAACGGTATGATTCAGGCGATCGATCGAGTTTTGCTACCGTTGGATATTCCTGGTAATGACTCTACACCTACAAATCCTACAGATCCCAATCCTCCTATAGGAAATAACCCAGGAGACTTCAATTATGCTGAAGCACTGCAAAAATCATTCCTATTTTATGAAGCAAATCGATCGGGCAAACTACCAGACGACAACAGAATTCCCTGGCGCGGTGATTCTGCCCTAAATGATGGTGCAGATGTAGGTCGCGATTTAACTGGTGGTTATTATGATGCGGGCGATCATGTAAAATTTGGTTTTCCGATGGCAGCAAGTATGACCATGCTCGCTTGGGGCGCAGACGAATATAGTGATGCTTATGAAAAGATCGGTCAAACAGACGAAGTTTTAGATGCGGTTAAATGGGGAACTGACTATATTCTGAAAACCTACGATGATAAAGGCACAGCAGACGTTTCTGATGATGTGTTCTACGGACAAGTAGGTAATGGACAAGCCGATCACTCTTTCTGGGGTCCTCCAGAAATTATGACTATGGATCGACCTACTTATCAAATTGACGCTCAAAATCCTGGATCGGATTTAGCAGGAGAATCTGCTGCTGCTTTAGCATCTGCTTCAATTATCTTTCGCTCAAGTAATCCAGCTTATGCTGACAAGCTATTAACTCAAGCACAGAAACTTTATGAGTTTGCAGAAACTTATCAAGGCAAATATTCTGAGTCTATTACTGATGCGCGGAATTTCTACAATTCTTGGAGTGGATACACTGACGAACTAGCTTGGGGTGCGACTTGGTTACACAAAGCTACTGAAGCAGCAGGTCAAAGCGATACTCAATATCTTGCTAAAGCAGAACAGTATTATCAAGATACGAACGGCATTCAGTATGCACCTTTCACCCAAAATTGGGATGACAAAACCTACGGTACTGCTGTCTTACTCGCTCAAGAAACAGGAAATACTCAATATCAAGTTCAGGTAGAAGGTTGGCTAGATCGCTGGATGATCGATAGAAGCGAAGGCGGAATTCCTAAATATACAGAAGGAGGTTTTGCCTGGTTAGACCAATGGGGAGCAAGTCGCTATGCTGCTAACACAGCAATGGTTGCAGGCATCTATGCCGATACAGTGAACGATAAAGGAGGCAAATACTCTGAATTTGCCGAAAACCAAATTAACTATTTATTAGGTGATAATCCTAACAACTTTAGTTATCAAATCGGTTTTGGCGATAATTTCCCTCAAAATCCCCACCATCGAGGCGCACATGGTTCTCTTAACAACAATATTAATGGTGGTGAGACTAAACACATTCTGTATGGAGCGTTAGTCGGTGGACCAAGTCAGGCTGATGATAATGCTTACAACGATCGAAGAGATGATTATATCGCCAACGAAGTAACAACAGACTACAATGCTGGATTTACTGGAGCTTTGGCTTATTTGGTTGACAAACATGATGATATGCCATTGCCCGATAGTGCAATTTCTAATCTATTTGGTTCTGATACTACCCCTCCAGCATCGGCATTTGCATCTGATTCTATGGACTCAGAATTCAACTATCAAAATACAGATGATGTGTTCGCTCAGACAACTAACTTCTAATTGGTTTTGTCTAAACAACTATCGATCGAGAGTCATGGTTGGTTAATAGTTTTCATCGCAATTTGAGAAAATCCTCATCGATCACTGCAAAGTATATAAAGTAATGGAAGTTATCGTAACTGCTCAATAACCGCTCTCAGCGATCGCCTTCGAGGAGAAATACTGGGGTTGCTCAAAAACTGTCCATCTGCTTTAATAGCAGAATGAAACTTGAAAAGCTGCCGATAGAGATTCCAGAAGG
>JBFRWK010000029.1:0-3919 GCA_051439545.1 Xenococcaceae cyanobacterium
GTCAGGATATGCCAGTTTTAAGATCGGGGTGATTCTAGCACAAGCAAGGGAAGAAGCTGGCATGACAATAGAAGAGTTAGCCAGTCGGTTGAATTGGAATAAGTCAACTATTTTCCAAATAGAAAATGATAGCTCAGATGTTAGTATTTCTAGAATAGAAAGATATGCCCGAGAGGTAGGTAAAAAGCTTTATCTAGAAATTAGATAAGTTTTTGGGGCGATCGCTATTCTAGTATTTCTAGAATGAGAAAAGCGACCGCTCCTTAAACGCGGATGGTTTGTTCGTTGGGCGATCGCCTTCTCTAGAGCTTTTGCTGAAATAGCGATCGCCCCACCTTCCCACTACAAGCGCTTACGTCAATTGTAAGGTCAGCTCGTAATCGGTATCCTTAACTTCAGAGTTCTTCGGGAAAAACATACCTACATAGTAAGTACCAGCTTCGAGAGGAACCCTCGTTGGTGTAGTCTGAGTACCATGATTGTAAACACCAGGTATCCATTTATTGTCAGTGCTTTTCAAAGACGCATCTACATCCCCACTCAGATTAAGCTCTAAAGTCCCTCCACCGCTTCCCACCTCAAAGCGGTAGAAGTCGCGTGTGGGGTCTGTATCCCCCATAAAGCCATTAAACGTTTGCAGCTTGCTGCCGAGAGTACCGATATCTTTAGCTCCCGCAAGGCAGTCATCTGTCCGTTCTTTCTCTAAGAACTTCCCAAACTCAGAGATCGATCGCGGCTGACCTTTGACATTAATACCATACACTTGGTAGCCACTGTCAGCAAGCAATCTTTTATCTAACTCAGTTACTGTGTAGCCCGGGTAATCGTATGACATCTGCGATTCGAGACAATGGTCGGGATGACCGCCACCTTCAGCTATAGCAATATTTTTACCACCATTAAACTCTCGCGTATATTTTCCGGTAAAATATCCTCCCGATATTAGCTGTTCCCCAGTGTAATTTTTACCGAGAAGTCCGATAGCATGACCGATTTCGTGCGAAACAGTAGCGTAGAGACTGTGGTAACTATCTGCTGTTGAATATTCACTAGAGTTCACAGTAATACTACCGACTCTCGGTAGAGGCTCCGATTGACTGTCTCCACCAACGCGACGACCGCCCCAACCTGCCCATTCGTCGTTACCATAAGCGCCGACGAATACTACCAAATCGTCCACAAATCGATTGACTTCGATATCAAAACTTTCTTCCGTTGAGCAATTAGCAGCCGAAATGGTTTGATTTTCTAATTTTAGCCCCTTCAGTTCGTTAGCAATCAGTCTGGCCCAATCGTCTGCTGCCTGTTGGGCAATTTCCCGACGTTCTGGCGTCCAGTAATCCAGATAGTCGGTACGGAAATCGAGGTCGATATTAAAATTCTTGTTATCTGGAGCGTAGGTGTTGGCAATTCGGCCTAAGTCGTAAGTGCCACCACCTTCGATATCTCCACTGAGAACGTAATCGATGGTATTGCCAGATATGCGATCGTGCTTAGAGCCATCTTTCTCGGCAATAAAGCTAACCTGGCGCGGCTGATTCCAGTTTGATCGCGTAAAAGTGATGCTGTCTTGAGGACCGCTAATAATATCATCGTCCGCATCTAAAGTCAAGAGATCACCAGGCTCGAACTTCAGGGTAACATCGGATAATGGTGCTTCATTCAATCGCACTTGGAAAGTACCCTCATCCCCTTCTTTTCCGCTAAAGGAGAAATTGCTAATGTCGAGGCTGCTTCCCAACCCCCAAGTTTCGACAGAAGCAGGTTCTACTGCTACTGCCTCCAAACTCAAGCTATAGTCGGTACCCGCTCCACCTTTTGATTTTACCCGCAAGTAATAAGTACCCGCACCCAGAGATTCATTAATTGACTCGCTGCTACTGCCAGAGTTAGTCGATCGCCCGAAAACCCCTCTGCTTCCCTTCTTCCACAAATGCAAATCCGCATTGCCACTCAACCCATCCAGGGAAATATCTACATCCCTTTCCCCATCTAAAGTAAATCTGTAAAAGTCCAGGCGATCGCCTTTTCCCACAAAGTCATTATAGGATTCGCTACCGCTGAGACTGCCCAATTTTCTCGCCTTGCGCTTGTTGTTACCCGCATTATCTGGAGGTAGTTCGCTGAAGTTCAACTCTAAATCGTAATCTGTCGAATCCCATTTACTCCTAGATTTCACCTGTACATAATAATCGCCTGGGTTCAAAATGCGACTAATACTTTCCGAAGTACTACCACCGCGTCTCGACTTTTTAATCGCTTTACCCCGACTGTTGTGCAAATATAGGTCAGCATTATCGCTCAGATCGGATAAGTCAATCTCTACTCTACCCCTACTATTGACGCTAAATTTATAAAAGTCTTTGCGGTCTCTTCTACTCACTGAATCGCTATTATCATATCCATTCTTGTCCAGAGTACCAATATTCTCAGCTTGACGGCGGTTGTTACCTGGGTCTGAGCTATTCGAGCTTCGCCGTTGAATTTCTACCCCATCATAAGTTTCGTCTACTAGAGGAGCAATTTCTGCAACTGGATTATTTTCTTCTCCTGTCAATGGGTCTTTTTTCCCTGTTGAGGTGTTCTCAAATGGCTCCTGAGATTGACTTAAGTCCAACACTCCCGAATAATTTGGGAGCTGCAACAATTCATCATCGCTTGTATTTATATTTTCAATTGTTAGTGTTTCACTTTCTGCACTAAACTGTAGCAGCTCATCATCAACTTTATTAACCTCTGGGAAGATTAGGTTGGTATCTTTTAACCCAACATCAAAACTACTACTAGATTCTTCCATAATAGCCTCCCTAAAAATTTTGATTGAGTAATACCTGCTCTCTTTACTCAAAAAAAATGGGTCGCGCCACCCAGCCTGGATCAGCGAAATGTTTTTGTAGTGGGGATTTCTGCCCTGTTCCAAAAACAACTTCTGACTTAGTTAATCCTTCTCCTCTCCCAAATTAATTGTAATAAAAGCAGATTATTTTTTCAGATTAAAATTTTAATTTTTATTCATTATTACTCTTATTTTATTAAAGTATTTATGCTATGACAATTAGAAAATTTACTGAATTTATTGAAGATTGAATTTATCAGAACGTTCGTAACCTGTAAATCTACTTAATCATACTAATTCACTTTAAAGATGTCACCGAATAATTAATAATACCAATTGCATAAAATATTGCTACAGTCTAATTCGGAGGCAACAGGGAAAAAAACATAATAAAAAAGAGGAAAGAAGGCTTGATTTTTATAATTTATTGGATTTTTTTTTCTTGTATGAATAAATCACCAATTAACCAATTAAGATGTAACTGCCTTTTTTGAATTTCCTATAATTAAGAGTTGAAGACTTACACAAAGAAACCTGGTTTCTAGGATAAATTCTTGTTTTGAGCAATAGACGTCTACGAGAAACCGGGTTGATTTTTTAGTTAGATACCTCTAGATACTGATAACTCATAACTAAAAAGTGGTATCCTAAATAAAAGTAACTAACTTTAACAAATCAACTTTCTAATGACTATCTCAACTCCAAATACTCCCAAACATAAGAAAGCTAAAGCACTCAGACCAGGTGCCCGTCGCCCTGCTAAAGAACTCTGTAGCGAATGTGGTTTGTGCGATACATATTATATCCATTATGTCAAGGATGCTTGTGCATTTCTTAACCAACAATTTGACAACCTCGAACAAGAAACTCATGGACGCATCCGTAACCTAGATAATGAAAATGAGACTTATTTTGGCGTTCATCAAGATATGATGGCAGCTCGAAAAAAACAACCCATTGAAGGCGCACAATGGACTGGTATTGTGAGTACGATCGCCTGTGAAATGTTGAATAAAGGTATTGTTGAGGGTGTTGTTTGTGTGCAAAACACGAAAGAAGACCGCTTTCAACCAATGCCAGTTA
>JBFRWK010000030.1:0-71520 GCA_051439545.1 Xenococcaceae cyanobacterium
TATTCTTTATTGAAGTCCCTCTTCCACCCCCGATGAGTAAGACTCATCTAGGGAACGCGCGAGCTTGGCTTAAATCTTAAGTCCGTCTTATAGGACTTAAAATGTTTAGACAGAGAATTTATTCTCTGGCTACTGAGAATGAAATAACCCTGAAAACAAACCAAGCGATCGCGCTTATTGCCCAAAACATACTTTCATATTTGCTACATCATCATTTTTTTCTGGGCTATGACGAAAATATTGGCTGCAAATTTGTTAATCGGCCATATTTTTTCTGCATAGTTATTCAAATTATAAATTTTACTCACTAAAGATTTAAGAGCCTTAGATTTTTCAAAATTAGCATCGGCTGAAAAAGATGTTAATGAGGGAAGAACTTGATGATATCCATAATAAATTGGTAAAAAACCAGTATGTAAAAGTGATTTTTTGATTTTATTAAGAGAATATAAGCGTCGATGCGCTCCCTCTCCATTTCTAAATGTTCGAGCAAAAAATTCTGTGTAAGATAGATAATTTGGTAAAAAAGTTATAATTAAATAGCCATTTTTTTGGATAATTCTATGTAACTCTTTTAAAGACTCATAATCATTCGGTACGTGTTCGAGAACACCACTACTAATTACAGTATCAAAGTAACTATCTTCGTAGGGTAATTGATACTGATGTGTCAGTTGAGAATATTTTAATTTGGCAGAGTCATAGAGAATACCACATTTTTCCTCTGTTTTTATATCACAACCATGGATTTCAACTCGATCGCCGAGATAGTTACGGATGAGATAAGCATCTAAACCATGTTTACATCCCCAATCAAGAAATCGAGTTTTATCTTGAAGATAATCTTTGTAGATATTAAAAGCATCAATATGCCTTTTGATAATAGTATCGTTTTTAAGAACTCGTTTTATACTAGTATGAATATTTTCCTCAGCAATACTTTTTTCTTCAAATATTTTAAGGATTTTTTGAGTTAAATCTTTATTTGATAATTGCATTTAAACTTTATCTCCTAAAAGTCTCGATCGACTAAATTTTATATATTAACTATTATTATTTTTTAGAAGTTATTAATAATTTTGACAATATCATTACAGAGTAAAGAAGAAGAAGAGGGATAATGCTTAAAAGCAATAAATAATCGTGTAAAATTAATTGACAATGCCTAATTATTCCTATGCTTCTCAAAGACCATTAGTTTTTGGTCAAAAATGTGCTGTGGCTACAAGTCAATACTTAGCTAGTCTGGCAGGAATGGAAATGTTCCAGGCAGGGGGAAATGCGGTAGATGCTGCTGTGGCTATGGCGATCGCTCTTACTGTAGTCGAGCCTACTTCTAATGGTATTGGAGGGGATGCTTTTGCTTTAGTCTGGGATGGGAAGTTACATGGATTGAATGCCTCGGGCAGAAGTCCCCATCAGCTAACTAGAGATTGTTTTGCCGAGGAAATACCCGAACTAGGATGGTTAACTGTGACTGTACCAGGGGCAGTATCTGCTTGGCGTAGTTTGTGGGATAAATGGGGTAAATTACCTTTTGAGCAATTATTCACTCCCGCAATTCGTTATGCTACGAATGGTTATCCTGTTTCTACTGTAACCGCCCAAGCTTGGCAAAGAGCAGAAAGTAGGTTTTTATCGCTGCAAGAACCAGAATACCAACCTTTTAAACAAGTATTTTTTCCTCATAACCGTGCGCCTCACCCTGGAGAAATTTGGGGTAGTAAATGGCATGGAGAGACATTAAAAGAGATTGCCAATACAGGAGGAGAAAGCTTTTATCGCGGGAAATTAGGACAAGCGATCGCTGATTTTGCTGAAGCAACTGGGGGTTTAATCACTACTACAGATTTAGCTAACCATCAAGCAGACTGGGTGCAACCGATTTCTACTCAATATCGTCACCTACAAGTATGGGAAATTCCGCCCAATACTCAAGGAATAGCAGCTTTAATGGGGTTAAACATCCTCGAAGGTTTCGATTTATCTCAGTATCATCGAGATTCTGGGGAGAGCTTTCACTATCAAATTGAAGCGATGAAATTAGCTTTTGCAGATTTACATCACTACATCAGCGATCCTGCTTTTATGAAAGTTACTCCTAATGCTCTACTAGATAAAAATTATGCTGCTACTAGACGTAATTTAATTCGCTCTCAAGCTCTGCCATGTGCCACAGAAGGTTTACCCATAGGGGGAACAGTCTATCTTGCTACTGGCGATCGAGATTTGATGGTATCTTTTATTCAGTCTAATTATGCAGGATTTGGTAGTGGCATCCTCATTCCCGAAACGGGTATTGCTCTCCATAATCGCGGTTTTGGTTTCACCCTAGAGTCAGGACATCCCAATCAGGTTGCACCCAATAAACGCCCTTTTCATACCATTATTCCTGGTTTTCTTACTACAGGCGATCGACCTTTAGGAGCTTTCGGGGTGATGGGTGCGCCAATGCAACCCCAAGGACATCTACAGGTAGTAGTTAATTTAGTAGATTATCTCATGAATCCTCAATCCGCTTTAGATGCACCTCGCTGGCGATTTGTGGAAAAAGATTTAGTCTGGTTAGAGAGTCAGGTAAATCCCAATATAGTGATGGATTTAGTAGAGAGGGGGCATAAAATACGCTTTGCTCCCCCTTGGATGTTTGGCAAAGGTCAAATTATTCTCCGTCAAGATAATGATACTTTAGTTGCAGCCTCCGAACCGAGAAGTGATGGTGTAGCACTTGGTTTTTAGGGAGCTAAACTCGATGATCGATCTTAAGATACTATTAGATCGAGTACGGATAATCGCTCGAAATGACAAGACTGGTTGCAATAGAAAAAAACTGATTACTAATTACTAATTACTGATTACTGATTACTGATTACTGATTACTGATTACTTGACCTCACCTTTAATTTAAGCATTCAACCGAACTCGATCTTAGATGAACCTAACACCAATAATTGCTCATGATTAGACCTGCCATGCCTGATGACAAAAAAGCTATAATGGCGATCGTTGAGGCTATCGGTCTATTTAGTCCACAAGAGTTTGAAGAACTCGATGGTATGTTGGCAGAATACTTCGATGGTAACCTTAGCAGCGATAACTTCTGGATTGTCTACGATAACCGCGAGCCATTAGGAGTCGCCTACTATGCACCCGAGCCTTATGCTCATGGAACGTGGAACTTGTACTTTATTGCCGTTCACCCCGAACATCAGGGAAAGGGATTCGGTACAAAACTAATAGGCTATGTCGAACAAATGTTGACGGAACGTGGCGAACGATTGCTCTTAGTAGAAACTTCTGGGCTACCAAACTTTGAGCCTACGCGGGCATTCTACCGCAAGCAAGGGTACAACGAGGAAGCGCGAATCCGCGAATTTTATAAAGCGGGGGATGATAAGATCATTTTTCGCAAAGCACTAATCGCTCCAGAACAGTAAGTCAGATATCGCAGTACGTTAATCTTTTAGGACAAGTTGATTGGATTTTTCGTAAGTAATAAGTAATAAGTAATGAGTAATAAGTAATAAGTAATGAGTAATGAGTAATGAGTAATGAGTAATGAGTAATAAGTGTCCTAATCTAAGTGTGTAGTGCTATAGCAGTCGAATCAAGGTTAAAACATAATAGACTTCTTCCATAAGTCCTAATTAATTGGTTTAGGAAGACAAGGGAGAAATTGATTAAAAATTTACTTTTGCGCATAGGTTTAATAAATAGAGATTATGATTGTTGTAAGATAAGGATTTAATCGAACTATCCTAATAAATGAGTTACAAGCATTTTGGTCGAATCGGTGATATTTGGAAACATTTACCTTTATGTGAATTTTTGCAAATCGAGCAACCAACTAGCTATATAGAAACTAATTCAGCTTACCCAGAATATCAATTAACAAGATCGAAAGAGCTAGAATATGGAATCTTTTATCTACAACAAAATATCCAAAAATCTCAGTTAATTCAAGAATCGGTATATTGGCAAGTATTAAACAGTCTTCCTGAAAATAAAAATAGTTTATCTAAATATCTGGGTTCACCAGGTCTAGCTTTAAATATATTAAAATCTGCTTGTAATTTTATTTTTTTTGATTTGGAATTAGAATGTTTAGAAGCAATTAAAATTAAAGCTCAAGTAATTAATAAATCGAGTACAATTGTTCTCAAGAATGAAGATTCTATCGAAGGATTAATAAAAATACTTCGAGATTTAAATTCAACGGATTTCATTCACTGCGATCCCTATTCGATCGATCTAAAAAATAGCAATAATAATTCTTATTTTGATGCTTTTTGTTTGGCAATGAAAAAAGGAATCAAAGGGATGCTATGGTACGGATTTAATAATATCCACGAAAGAGAATCGCTCCATCAAGTTTTTCTTTCTAAAAAGAATACTAAGGGAAAAACAAGCTTAAAAGGAATTGAAATTAGCTCTATTTTACTAGAGAAAAATATTTTAGAAGTAAATCCAGGAATATTGGGTTGTGGTATTTTGATTGGTAATTTGAGTGATGTTAGTAAGAAAATTTTTCAAGAGATGGCTGAGGAATTAGTAAAATTATATCGGCAATCTATGATGTTCGATCGATATTCTGGAGAACTGAAATCTGAAGAGTTTGAGATTATAATTTAAACTAAAATATAATGAAGCAACGGAAAATTCTCTTTGTCGATCATGCTGCTGTTTTGGGTGGGGCAGAGTTACATTTATTAGATATTGCCACTGCGTATAAGGAAACTAGTCGTGTATTTTTATTTGCTGATGGAGCTTTTAAAGATAAATTAGAAGCTGCTGGTATTAAAGTAAAAGTAGCCCAAGCAACCGCATCTGTTCTCAATGTACGGGCTTCTTCTGGTTTAGAAGCAGTTAAAGTTTTGCCCAACTTATGGCAAATGGCGGGAAAAATAGCTTTGAGTGCAAAAGGTTTTGATTTAATTCATGCTAATTCTCAGAAGGCTTTTGTTACCTCTGCTTTAGCTACATTTAGAGGTAGTCCGCCTGTGGTATGGCATTTACAAGATATTTTGACTGCAAAGCATTTTAGTAGTATTAATCGACGTATTGCAGTTTGGTTAGCTAATAATTGTGCTGCTAGAGTAATTGTTAATTCTGAAGCTACGGGTAAGGCTTTTGTTGCTGCTGGTGGGAAAGAAGAATTAGTAAGAGTAGTCTATAATGGCTTTGATGCTGCTCCTTTTGATGCTGTTACTAAAGAGCAAACTCAACAGATACGCGATCGATTAGGACTTAATGATGTTCCTGTGGTGGGTGTGTTTAGTCGGTTATCTTATTGGAAAGGTCAGCATATTCTTTTAGAAGCAATTAAAAAATTACCAGAAGTTCATGCTTTATTGGTGGGAGAAGCATTATTCGGTGAGGAAGAGTATGTTACTGAGTTAAAAGCTTTAGCTGCTGTCCCTGAATTAGCAGGCAGAGTTCATTGGTTGGGTTTTCGCGATGATGTACCTGTTTTGATGAAAGCTTGCGATATTATTGCTCATACTTCCACCGAACCAGAACCTTTTGGTAGAGTTATAGTAGAAGGTCAGTTAGCACATCGTCCCGTAATTGCTACAGCAGCAGGAGGAGCGATCGAACTAATTCAAGATGGCGTAAATGGTTGTCTCGTCCCCCCTGGAGATGTTGAAGCTTTGGCTAAAACAATAGCAGAGTTATTAGTCGATAATCCTACAGCAACCAATTTGAGTCAAAAAGGTTACGAACAAGCAAAAACTAATTTTTCTCTAGAAACTATTTTGGCAACCTTCGATCGAGCTTTACCAGATTAAATTACTCGATCTTTTCTCAGAAAAAGCAAAAAATGCTGCATAAATAAATGTCTCCCTATCTATATAACAACAAGAACAAGTTAGAGGAGAAAAAAACATGGAATTACGCTATCGTGGCAATCTTTACCAACTCCAAGATAATCAAGTTGAAACTGTCTTTGCCTCACAAACAGGGCGTTTTCTCGGTCAAACTTATTATTTACGTCGTCACATTACTAAACCTATTAAATCTCACTTAGGTATCAGAAAGTATCGTGGTGTCCCTTACGAAAACTAAGCTATAGCATTACGCATATAGATTAGGACATTTAGAAACACTGTCAGTTGCTACTTGCTACTTGCTACTTGCTACTTCGAGCTTATAACCTATATATCCTAACTTAACTTTGTACGGCTATAGTTGTGATTGAACCTGATTATTGATTACTGATTACTGATTACTGATTATTGATTACTCTTAAAAATCGATCGCGCAAATAAAACTAAAATACCCAACATACTTATTATTGCAGTACGTAGTTGATGAATTTCACTCAATTGTAAGTTTCCCAGATAATGAGAACCAGATAACACTGTATGAACTACAGCAAGTATAAGTGCAGGAACAGTGAGAAGATGAATTTTACGCCAATATTTGCCTAATTTTTGTTGCAAGCGATCGCTACTAGTAACCGCAGCAGGAAACATTAATAACAGTGCCAAAATACCATGAGCGATACCAATTTGATGTTGGGGTAACATAAAGGCGATCGCTTCCATATTCCAGTTTAGAGAATGCTCTAGCATATGACCTGTATGCCCTAATGCCAGTATAAACGCACCTACACCGATCGCCCGACGATATTTTAAAGGCGCAGCATAAACACGACTAAAAGGACGCGCTACTAAAGCTAACATTAACAGGATTAATGCACCATGTCCCGTATAGTCGATCATTGCATCAGTGCGTAACAGAGTTAGAATACCGATCGCTAAAGTTACCCAACCACCCAAGCGAAATAGTTGTCCTCGTTTATCTGCACTCAACCGAGATGCTGATATTCCTACTCCTAACATTGTCGGCATAGTGCCTAAACCAAAACAAAGCATAGTTAAAGCACCCAACCAAAGATTACCTGTTTCAACTGCTTTAAGCTGTGCTGTATATAAAAAGCCACAGGGTATTAAACCCCAAACTACTCCTAATAAAGCAGGTGTCCACCATTGCTTTTGGAAAGAAAGTTTTGTCATTCCCGAACTAAGTCGATTATGCCATGCTCCCTGTAGCGGATGTAAAAAAGGTAAACTGGGCAACCAGTTGGGTTTTATTTGTCTCAAACCAAACCAAATCAGCAATATCCCCGTAAAAATTGCCATGGCTTGACGTAAATTACTGCCAATTCCTGCCAACTGACCGCTGGCAATGAAAACCGAACCTAAACCACCTAAGGCTGCACCTACCAGAGCATAACTAACAATTCTGCCAATATTTAGCAGTAAATGAAATCTCAAACCATTTAATTTATGTTTATTATTTTCTTGTTGAGATAAAGAAAAAGCTACCGTCAAAGAACCGCACATACCGACGCAATGACCGAAACTTCCTAAAAATCCCAGGGTTACAATTAGTAGTAAATCTATCAAAGTTAGTTGTTAGTTGTTAGTTGACTTGTGCTATCACTGCTTTTTTATTCTGCAAGATTTTGTTTGAATTCTTGATGTTCTGAAGAGTTTAAGCCTTGTTGCAATACTGCTAATACTTTGGTCATTTCTCCAGATATTAGAGAAGGAATGTCTAACCACAAACCTGGAAATTGGCGCGATCGCAAAATTCTATTAGAGTCTGGCAGTTGCAAAACATAGTCTCCTGCTGATAAGCTAAACCAGTCTATTTCGTTTTCATATACTCGCCACACTAAATATTCTTGTACTCCATTACGTCTGTATGCCCGTTTTTTATCGTATAGATCGTAGGAGACGCTACTGGAAGCTATTTCAACAATTAATTCTGGTGCGCCTTCAATATAATCATCTTCGCTAATTCTAGTTTGTCCGCCGTCAATCAACAGTATTGCATCGGGTTGAGGTGAGTTATCTAAATCTAAACGCACAGTAGGATTGTCTGCTAATTCTACTTTAGGGGTAAATGCTTGATAAACTCCTAACCACGTAATTATATTAGCGTGAGGTTTTCCATGATTTCTAAAACGTAATGCTGCTGGCACGTAGACAACTCCTTCAATTAATTCCGCTTTTTTGAGATGAGGCATTGCTTGATAACGCCTTTCAAATTCGTAGCGAGTCAGACGATCTCCATTTTCTAAGGGAGGATTAGCTGGAGTAGTGCTATTAACTATCATTTATTCAATCTCTACAGAACCTAAAAATATACTAGCTTGCTTCTATATCCCAAAGAAAGTTTGACAGTCTGTCTTTAGACAAGAGAACAAGAGAAGACTTATATTTAATAGTTTGATGTTGTTGACACTCATGCCCCTATAAATCTGTGCGGTAACATCAACCAAGCAAAATTCTACAGTCACAGATTACTTAGAACAATGCCTTTATCTTCCATCACTAAATCTATTCTGTTTATACCTGCCCTTGCTACCATCACTACTCCTGTAGCATTGTCTCAAATAACACAGACTCCATCGAATTCTCAAGCGGTAACCATCACTTTTAATGCCAAAGTCGGAGATGAACCATTTGCCTGCGGTGAGAGTTATCCAGGGTTGGGAACAACTGACACTACTGTTACTTTTAACGATTTTCGCTTTTATGTTTCTGATGTGGCGTTAATTGATGGAGAAGGAAATCTCGTTCCTGTAGAATTAGAACAAGATAATAAATGGCAATATCAAAACGTTGCTCTACTTGACTTTGAAGATAAAACTGGTGCTTGTGCTAACGGGACAGTAGAAACTAGAAACATTGTAGTCGGTACAGTACCTCAAGGAGAATATCGAGGCTTGAAGTTTACTTTAGGAGTGCCTTACGAACTCAATCACGAAGATGCTGCGATCGCTCCTTCTCCTTTAAATCTCACTTCTATGTGGTGGAATTGGCAAGGAGGTTATAAATTTTTGCGAGTCGATCTAGAAAATCAGGCGACGGCAATGAAGAACAAGCAGATGAAACATGGTGAAATGGAGCATGGAAATACCAGTAACCAAACCTTTCTCATCCATATTGGGAGTACTGGTTGTCAAGAAATGGCTGAATCTTACGAGTGCAATAATCCCAACCGCAGCGATATTGTCTTAGAAAATTTTGACCCCGAAAATAATGTGGTTGTGGCGGATTTAGGTAATCTTTTAGCTTTAAGCGATCTAACTAGTAATCAACCAGATACTCCTGCTGGTTGTATGTCTTCTCCAGAAGATAACGATTGTATGGCGATCGTCCATAATCTTGGTTTATCTTTTAATGACAAAGCTTCTGAAGGACAAACTTTTTTTGCTGTTGAATAAAAAGCTTTTCGTTAGTCGATCGAGATAATACTGTTTCATGATTTACCGTTGGTTTAGTTTGGCTATAGTTTTTTTGCTGTCTGTTTATCTATCAGTTGGTTTGAGCAAAATTATGGCAATGGATAACAACAGTTATGATGTAACGACAGAATATAATTGGAATTTACCAGAATGGACACCCAAACCAGTTGTCCCCGAAGACAATCCGATTAGTGCCGAGAAAGTAGAATTAGGTAGACATCTCTTTTACGATCGCCATTTATCGGTAACGGGAGATTATGCTTGTGCCAGCTGCCATATACAATCTCTGGCTTTTACTGACGGTAAACCAGTAGCAATTGGAGCAACAGGGGAGAAACATCCTCGGAACTCGATGAGTTTGACTAATATTGCTTATAATCCCGTGTTAACTTGGGGTAATCCTCTCATGAAGCGGTTAGAAACTCAAGCCCTTGTGCCGATGTTTGGGGAACATCCTGTAGAAATGGGTATGGCAGGAAAAGAACGAGAAATAATTGAGTGGATGCAAAACAATGCGGGATATAGTCAGATGTTTGCTGCTGCTTTTAAAGAAGAAAATCCGATTAATATTAGCAATATTACTAAAGCTTTAGCTAGCTTTGAAAGAAGTTTGGTATCCTTTAACTCTCCCTACGATCGCTATCGTTACCAAGGGGAGGATAATGCTATTAGTGCAGCAGCTAAAAGAGGGGAAAAGCTCTTTCATAGCGAAAGGTTAGAATGTTTCCATTGCCATGGGGGTATTAACTTTAGTGATTCGATCGTTCATGAGCGTTTAGCCTTCACTGAAATTGCTTTTCATAATACTGGTTTATACAATGTCGATGGCAAAGGCTCTTATCCTCCAGAGAATACAGGAGTATACGAAATAACTCACGAATTAGAAGATATGGGACATTTTAAAGCTCCTACCCTGCGTAACATTGCTTTAACTGCTCCTTATATGCACGATGGGAGTATTGCTACTTTAGAAGAAGCGATCGAACATTATGAAGTTGGAGGGAGAGCGATCGCCAAAGGCAAAAATCCCTACAAAAGCGGATTTATTAAAGGTTTCCAACTAACTGAATCAGAAAAACAAGATTTACTCGCTTTTTTACGCAGTTTAACCGACGAAGAATTTATTAATAATCCAGAATTTAGCGATCCATTTTAGTAAATAGTTGTTAGTTGTTAGTTGTTAGTTGTTAGTGAATAATAATATTTCTATTTTTTGAACCAATAACTAATCAAAGTCTAACATTCACGGTATAATTCAACTCAAAAGGCTGAAAAGAAGTTCCATCTTTAGCCGTACCACTTATTTCTAATTCATATGCTCCTGGTTGGGGAAAAATAATCTTAGCCCCTGGAATTTCTTGGTATTTTTCTACATCGATCGCTTGTAAGGTAGGATTCAATATTGGTTTAGCCGTAGAATTTCGCGGTACGGTATATACATTTAATTCACAATTACATTGAGACAAAGGAATTGTTTTTCCTCCCCGTTGAGTAAGAGCAAACCAAGCTTGAGATTCTTCTCCCGCACGAGGATTGTGATTGGGTTCGATATGAAAGGTAGCTGCTACATCATTAGATATTTCTACATTATGAGCCATTATTGGAACTGTTGAAGCTGTTGTCAATAACATCAAAGCTAAATTTTTTTTGGTAATTAAATTCTTCATACTTATTGAATTGATAGTTCCCTTTTGCTTATTTACTATTATGCAGTCAGCTGTAAATAATTGTAACTGGTATTTATTGCTGAGGGACTCTTTAAAAAGTAGCTAAAACGATCGCCAATACCAAAGCAGATAATAAAGTACTCAAAACAATACTATTACTAGTCAGAACTTCATCACTTCCTAATTGTTGCGCCATAATATAAGAAGCAATGGCGGTAGGACAAGCTAAATAAATTAAAGCGATCGCTCTTTCTATATTAGATAAACCCAACCAATTAGCAATTAATAATCCTAAGATTGGGGCAAAAACTACTTTAATTAAGGCAGCAATAACAGGAATAGTAATCTTGCCTCTGATCTTAGTAGTAGCCAAAGATACCCCAATACCCAGTAAAGCTAGAGGTAGTGCCATTTGTCCTATAGTTTGTAAGGTTTTGCTAAGGGCTAGAGGTATAGATAATCCCAGAAAACTCCAACTCAAACCAAAGGCACAAGCCACTATGAGAGGATTAGTCAGGATCGATCGCCCTACTTCTAACCAAGACTGTTTTCCTCGATCGCTTCCCGTTACCAAAGCAAACACGGCTAAGACATTATACAAGGGGACGAGAGGAGCAAAAGAAAGTATAGCTAACGATTCAATTTGTTCTCCATTTAAAGAGTCGATGACGGAATTATTAGCAGAAAATCCAGATATAGCATAAATTACTACTGGTAAACCGATATAGGCTAAATTACCCCGAAAAGAAGCTTGCACGAAAGCACCTGTAGCTGCCCCCGAAAGACGTAATAGTCGTGAAAGACAATAGGCTAAAATTATGCAGCTAATTGCCCCCAAGGTTAGCACTGCCGAAATTTTTAAGACAGAATCACCAGCAATTTCTGCCTGGGAAGTTTTATTAAACAACAAACTAGGTAAAGCGATCCAGTAGACTAAGCGATTATTTTGACGGGATAACTGAGGATTTAGAAAACCATTTTTTTGCAGGATTGTACCCAAAAGAATAATTAAAAAAACTGGAGCGAGAGTATTGAGGATATACATTTAAGCAATGAGGGAAGAAGAGGAAACAAAAAACTAACCAGTATTTTTTTCCTTTACCCATTTATTTTAGCGATCGCAATTATCATGATGACTAGATCGGCTAATTAGCCAAATAATCATAAGTTTCGATACAATCTAGTCCATTTACTGAAATAAAACATGAAACGGTGGAACCCACTATTGAACAATTAATAAGTTTTTATATACTATGCGTAGAAGTGAGCAACCTTTTACAAACCGTTGAGTTAACTAGGTACGATGTAAGAACGAAAAGAATCGTTGTGTTAATAGGTGAAACAATAGAAGTATAAATTTTGACTAATGGAGAACGAATTGTTAGATGAGTAACTCAAATTATAAGCAATTAAGTGAAACTGAATTAAGAAAATATATAAAATCTCATCCTCAAGATGAAGATGCTTTTCAATATTATCTTTCAATTATTAGAAAAAAACCCAATAGTGTTGTAGTTAGCACAGACGAACAATTAAAAGCTGAATTAAGAAAAAGATTAAATTCTTAAATTGCGATCGCCCTAATCACTAAACGATCGCATTAACTCCAAATCTACCAGAATCAAACGATCGCCTTAATAACTTAAATGATCGCATTTTAAAAATTTTCCCAAATCAGCGATCTCTTTAAAGTATAAAATTAAGATAACAAGATTAAAGCAATTAAAATGCCAGTTTTAGATTTAACAATCGAACAAGTTATCAAGTTAGTTGAGCAATTACCGCCAGAAGGAAAAAAAAAGGTATTAGAAATATTGCAAGCAGAAATAAAAGAAACAGAACATCCCTGGCAAAATTTTGCTGGAAAATATCAAAATGATCCTCAATTTGAGGATATGTTGGCATACATTGAATCCGAGCGTTTAGCAATTGATGATGAAGCACAAACATCATGAGTTTATGGATACTAGACACAGATCATTTTTCTTTATTTCAAAGAGGTCATCCTGTTGTTGTTCAACGAGTAATTAATACTAACCCTCAGCAACTTGCAATCACAATTATTTCTGTCGAAGAACAAATTAGAGGAAGATTAAATATAATTAGACGCTCTAATTCAAGAGAAACTGTATTAGCTTATGCCAATTTAAAAAGTCTTTTAGATGATATTCAGCATATCAATATACTTGATTTTACTAATGATGCTGATGATTGTTATCAAGATTTAGTTAAGCAAAAAATTCGTGTTGGGACAAGGGATTTAAGAATTGCAGCAATCGCTTTATCTGTTGACGGTATTGTAGTTACAAGGAATAAACGGGATTTTGAGAGAGTTCCTGGTTTAAAGTTTGAGGATTGGACAGTTTAAGCTTTTTTAGTAATAGCGATCGCATTTTAGAAATCCATTACAATCAGTGATCGCCCTTGCTGAAAACCATAACGAAACGATCGCATTCCGTACCTCCCACAGATCGCCCTAATAACTAAACGATCGCTCTTCCTCCCAACCTACCAGAATAATAACGATCGCCTTTACTGAAAACATACCATAACGAGGCGATCGCATTTCGTACCTCCCACAACCCGATCGCACTAAGGGATAAACTTTTGGCTTGAGTTAAATCTTTTCTTTAATTGGAAATTACTTTCTCTGCTTCAGAGGCTAAGATTTCATCCATCCAGGAATTAATGCTTTTATTCGCTTTTTTCGCTGCCAAATAAATCTGACGATGACGTTGAGGAGTTGTTCTAAATGGGAGTTGTCCCGAAAAAGGTTTGTCTGGTTCTTCTCCTAATTCGGCACACCATTCCAGATAATCATCTACTGAGTTGTGAAACTCTTGTTCTAATTCGGCAACGGTACTACCTTTAAAAGTAATTACTATAAGGAGAACTAACGCTATTTCCTTCTCACCAGCCAGAGAATAAATTCTCTGTCTTTATACCTTAAGTCCTATAAGACGGACTTGATATTTTAGCCAAGCTCGCGCGTTCCCTAGATGAGTAAGACTCATCGGGGGTGGAAGAGGGACTTCAATAAAGAATAGATAACTATTAGCAGCAAAATATTAAATTCAGAAAAGTCCCTCTCCCCGCGCTCGCCAAATTAATTTTTTGGTGAATTGGATTTAGCATGAAATATCCCTGTAAGAGGACATCTGAAAAGTTATTTTTATACATTAAAGTTCTCGATTTTGCCCCCCAGCCCCCCAAATTTGGGCTACGGTGTACACACAAGTTGATAAAACCCTTGAACTATTCGATTTTCGCCCCCCTAGCCCCCCAAGTCTGGGGGGAAAACAATTAAAAGTGAATTGAGCGTTGACAAAAATCTATAATTTTATCTTGAGGAAGTTTAATATTTTTTATTAACATTTTGCCACAAGGTACTGAATTAGATGAGTTTTCATGGTAAAAAGTTTTCCTCTAATACTTCTTCTAGAGAATAAGGATTATCTGACATTTTGACTCCCGATTTTGTTTCAGCTATTTTTTTAGCCTTGGAATATAAATACTCCCAACGCTGTTGTAGATGTTTTTTCAAATTAGTAGTTAGTTTAGATTCTAGTTGAGTACGAAAAGCGATAATTTCACTTTGCCAATAATGATTTACCCTCATTCGTATCGGGACTATATTTACCAGAGTTGAAATAGATATCTTGTCCGTGAGTGAATGCTTGAGCTTGGATATCTTGGTTCATCTGTACGGCACTGCTGTCGGTATGAACTTTCACATCACTAAAATCTGTTCCAAAAATAAAATGTTCCAAAACAAAAACGTATACAGATCGCAATCCTTAATCTCGATCGCACAAACGGATACAAAAACTAAAGAGATCGCCATAATAGTTATTAAAATCTAAATTTTAATTAATAAACCTTAAGAAAATTACTAAAATTAACTATTTTTGATTTAGCATGGTTAGAATCTCAGCCAATATTAGGAAAATAAGATGATTGCAAAAGTTGAATCTACAACTTCAATTAAGTCGCGACTCTCTGGGATACTAATTCTACTCCTTTATTACTTCGAGATGTTTCCCTGGAATATATTACATCAAAAGTCAAAGTTATTGAGTGTCGTTTAATTTTTGCAGTTAACTTAGAAGTTTATGAAACAATCTGTCGCAACAATCTATTTAATCTACAACCAGAAATAAAAGGCTCTACTTCTGGAGGCAATTTTTTACCACAATATCAAATTAATTTAGAAGTATCTCTACAGCCAGATTTATTAACAATTTTATTAGAAAATGCCGAAACTCAAGCAAATGCGATCGACTATTTAGTTAATCTTAATCAAGAACAATTACAGGAGAATTCTCTGCAACCAATAAATCCTTGACTCAATACTGAAAGTTGGTTGTGTCTATCTGTCAAACAAATACAAGACAGTAACGAAGTGGGTTTTAAGACTTTTTGGAACTATGTCAACTTCTCTCATTTAAATAACTATGAAGAAAAAGAAGAAGAAATAGTCGCAGGAGTTATTAACTTTGTTCAAGACTGTGCAGAAACTAATTTATTAGAAATGGCAGAAAATGCTAGTAAAGATATTATCAGTAGTGTCAATAGTGCCTTTGAAGAGATTTTACAAGAAAGCTTTCCTGAACTAGACTCGGATATAATCAGTTGTGATTCTATTTTTGATGAAGTAATTGACTATTTTGCATCGGAAGGATGGTCTTTTATTAAAGACAAAGCTCGCTCTTGTTTGAAGTTACAATACAAAGGTAAAAATGGACAGTACAAATGTGTAGTAATTGTCAGAGAAAAACAACAAGAATTTATCTTTTATTCTATTTGTCCGCTAACCGCTTCAGAAGCTAATAAACTGGCAGTAGCAGAACTAATCACTAAAATTAATTATGGTTTAACTGTTGGTAATTTTGATTTAGATTTTGCCACTGGCACAATTCGCTATAAAACCAGTATTAATGTTACAGGGGATTATCTTAGTTACGAAATGATTGATAATTTAGTCAAAACTAATGTGACAATGATCGATAAGTATCTTCCTAATATTTTAGCTGTTACTGAAAAAGAATAATTTAAATGCCATCGCTTTTTCTCAAGTTAAAGTGCGAGCGGGAATTCCCGCCCCGTTCAAGGGGCAGGGATGAAAGCGAGCGCAATAACTTTTCGGACATAGGTTTACACTTTTAACGCACAATCTTTATATATCAAGGGTTTTAGTCGTTGTATAATAATTGGTGTACGAGACATCGAGCTATAAATTGCTGTAACTTCGTACAAAGCAACGCACCTTGACAACTTGGATCTGGGTTCGACACAGAAGTTGTGTCGGTAAAAATCCAAACGTACTTAGATGTATGAGTATTTCTTCTAATACGAGTAGTACCGCAGGACTTGCGGGGAAAGAAATTGACTGTCAAGTTGTCGTACTGTCGGGGAATTGTGATAGCTGTCATGATTCTAGATAAGTGGCGTAGGGCAGTAAGTTTTCAATTGCGAGATTGGAAGCTCGTAGGGTTTAGCCTACGAGAAAAGTCACTTGCTAAGATAGGCTTCTATAAGCGCGATCGCCCTAATAACCAGCATGATCGCACCTCCTCCAAACCTACCAAAATAATAACGATCGCCTTTACTGAAAACCATAACGAGACGATCGCATTCCGCACCTCCCACAACCTAATCGCACTTGTCCAAAAGACACTTCCATCAAATAATCGCCCTAATAACTTAACGATCGCACCTTCTCCAAACCTACCAGAATAATAAGGATCGCCTTTACTGAAAACCATAACGAGACGATCGCATTCCCCACTTCCCACAACCCGATCGCACTTGCTCACAAGACACCCAATAAGCGCGATCGCGCAGTGCCAGCCCTTCGGGCTGATCGCACCAATAACGAAACGATCGCATTGACTCCAAATATATCAGAATAAAGCGATCGCACTTTGTTTTTAAGCATTGAGAGCTGCGATCGCTGTAAGTAAATCTTAACCATAATAAAAGACAATCATTTTGCAACTCAATCTAATATTATTTTACAAGTGCTTAAGTTAAGCTAATATGACTATTAATTTACCAATGAAATTAGCAAATCTCCCTAGAAGTTTACCTCTTGATGGTGCTGTTCGTCTTGAATTGAGCGAAGGTGTGCCAATTTTTCGCGCTTCTAGTTTTGTAATAGAGAGAATTGAAATACTACTAGCTAAACAAAAAGAAACTGCACTCTCGGATGAGGAAGAAAAAGAATTGGATGGCTATGAAGAATTAGATGATTATTTAAGTTTAGTTAATCGTATTATTCGTAATAATTTGCTAAATTACCCAGAAACGCAAACCGCAAATAGTTAATTATTGTATTTTTGTGAGTCGTTATATTAGCGAAACAACTCAAAATACAGTTCGTGAACGTGCCAATGTTTTATGCGAATATTGTCATGCAAATGAACAATGGCAATATGTTCCTTTCACGGTAGACCATGTGATTTCCTTTAGTAAAGGTGGTGCTAATAATCTTGATAATTTGGCGTTAGCTTGTTTTCATTGTAATCGCCAGAAGTCAGACAAAGTTACTGCATTTGATGAGGAGTCAAAGACAGAAATATCTTTATTTAATCCTCGTGTTGATAGCTGGAAAGAACATTTTATTTGGTCAAAAGACACCCTTCATCTTATTGGTATAACTCCCAAGGGGCGTGCAACAGTATTGACATTGAACTTGAATCGAACAAGAATTATTAATATTCGTGCTGCGGATAAAGAAGTTGGAAGACATCCACCAAAAAATGACCCAATTCAAAGTTAAAAAGTCTTAATCTTCAATTAGGTTAAACGAAGTGAAACCCAACCTACAAGAGCTGCGATCGCCCTAATAACTTAACGATCGCATAGACCATGGAAATAAATGATGCGCTCTCAATTATTTAACTAATTTGTTCTAAAAGTACTTCATTAATAACTGTTTGATAGCCAATACCTCTTTTTTTGGCTTCCTCTTTCGCCCAGGCTAGGATTTTTGGGTGAAGTCTAATGGAAATAGGCTCATACTTCTCAGCTTCATTTTTTATTGGTCTTCCTCGCTTTCTCAACTTCATCCCAAATTGTTCAGAAATCGCTTTTCTGAATTTCTGACTCTCTTCTGGTGTAACTCGCCTTGCTCTCTCGAAAGGGAACTCAGATTCCTTCTTCATATCTTTTGCGTTCTCTTTTTGTTGCTTTTCTAGCACTTATAATCCTGATTTTTTCATCACGCATTGTAAAGATAACCACAAGTATTGAACCCTTTTCTGATTCACCAATTGCCCATTCTCTTTCTTCTCTTAAAGAATTTTTAGAGTCTTCTGTAAATAGGAGATAGGGATCGGCAAACACAGTCACGGCTTCCTTAAAAGTAATGCCATGCTTAAGAATATTAGACTCAGCTTTGTTATTATCCCACTCGAACCGCATTTATAGTATATACCAAAAATATGCTCTTCATTATCTTAGTAATAGATGATCGCACTTCCTCCAAATCTATCAGAATAATAGCGATCGCCATAATAACTAGACGATCGCTCAAAACCTACCAGAATAAAGCGGTCAGGCAAAGCCTGGCTACGGAGCAGATCGCATTTTAAAAATTTCCCAAAATCAGCGATCGCACTAATAACAAATAATCAACGAGATCTTCTTAAATGGATATAAAATTGAGATAACAAGATTAGAGCAATTAAAATGCCAGTTTTAGATTTAACAATCGAACAAGTTATCAAGTTAGTTGAGCAATTACGACCAGAAGAGAAAAAAAAGATATTAGAAATATTGCAATTAGAAATAAGAGAAACAGAACATCCTTGGCAAAACTTTGCTGGAAAATATCAAAATGATCCTCAATTTGATGATATGTTGGCATACATTGAATCAGAGCGTTTAAAAATTGATGATGAAGCACAAACATCATGAATTTATGGATATTAGATACAGATCATTTTTCTTTATTTCAAAGAGGTCATCCTATTGTTGTTCAACGAGTAATTAATACTAATTCTCAGCAACTCGCAATAACAATTATTTCTGTGGAAGAACAGATTAGAGGAAGATTAAATATAATTAGACGCTCTACTTCGAGAGAAACTGTATTAGCTTATGCTAATTTAAAAAGTCTTTTAGATGATATTCAGCATATAAATATACTTGATTTTACTAATGATGCTGATGATTGTTATCAAGATTTAGTTAAGCAAAAAATTCGTGTTGGGACAAGGGATTTAAGAATTGCAGCGATCGCATTGTCTGTTGATGGTATTGTAGTAACAAGAAATAAACGTGATTTTGAGAAAGTTCCTAATTTAAGATTTGAAGACTGGACAGTTTAGATTTTTATCAAGTAAACAAAAAGAATAGTTGTATTTATAGGTGAAACAATTGAAGTGGAAATTTTGACCAATGGAGAGAGAATTGTCAGATGAGTAACTCAAATTATAAACAATTAAGTCAGACTGAATTACGAAAATATATAAAATCTCATCCTCAAGATGAAGATGCTTTTCAATATTATCTTTCAATTATTAGAAAAAAACCCAATAGTGTTGTAGTTAGTACTGATGAACAATTAAAAGCAGAACTAAGAAAAAGATTGAATTCTTAAAAATGCGATCGCGTTTAAGAAATTTACAAAAATTATATGGTTGTGTTTGGTTTCAGTACGTTTAACCTAATCTACAATATCGCGATCGCACTACTCCAAACCTACCAGAATAAAGCGATCGCATTAAGTAAAAAATAGTAAGAGAAAATATCTTAATCTCATTATCGCTCTTTGTTTGGAATTTGAAGAAAATTTAGATAATTCTCTATATTTTGTTAGCGTACAGAGAGTTGCAGTCGAATTATGAGCCAATTACCAAGTGTGATTGAAAAAAAAGTTATTGTGAACTCACCTCAAATTAGGTTCAACTATTTTTTATGGTTGTGTTGGGTTTGACTCTGCTTAACCCAACCTATGAGATAGGCGACTAAATACAGTTTTAATAAAACAGAAATAAATCATAGTAGACCCATATCGTTTAAGTCTTCAATCAATAAATTATAGAAATAATCACAAGCTTCGCTCTCCTCATTAAAAGTTTCTAATTCAGTTTTTTGACCTCTTTCACTATAATAAACTTCCCATAAAGCTCCATTATTATTAAGACAATAAGCTTCATTTGGAAAACCACCTTCCAGAGAGTATGAATCACCTCTAACATTCTTTTGTTCTAACTTTCTTTTCAATTCATTTTTGTTCATACTATTAATTTACCTTCCTAATTATTCCTGCTTTTAATAGTTTCTTTATAGACCTATTGAACTCATACTGTATTCCACCACCAGGTTGATCGAACCAGGGAGCAGCTTTACCACTATGGACATTTACTGGTTTAACAACTTCATACACATGATAAGGTTTCAAATCAGACCCAGGAGGCAAAGCTCTCTTAGCATAAGGTGTCCCCTTTGGAGAAACAAAGGCACCTCCTTCAAAACCATATCTGTCTATTTTGGAACCAGGTTTTAGTGTTATTTCTTTCGGTGTTCCAGCAAAGCCTCTATTTGGTGGCCAATCAATAGTACCATCCTTCTTGATCCATTTCTTATGTTGTTCTTTTGTCCAGGCTCTTTCCCAAGGTTTAGGTCTATAACCTTCATGAGCTAAACCACCTCCACGAGCCATACGATCAGAACGATTGTGTTTTTTCCATTGTTCTTTTGTCATGGAACGTTCGCCAGGTTTAGGTCTATAACCTCTATTTGCCAAACCTGGATCGGGGATGCGAATTTTATTTCTGGCAAATGCTTTTTTAACAGTATCAAAGACTTTTTCTAGAACTGAGATAAATTTTGCAGCGAGTTTTCCTAGGAACTTAAATGCTAAACTCGCACCGCCAGTAATAAAGGCTAAAAGAGCTTCCGCAGCAATATATCCAATAACTTCACCGTGGGCTTTTCCTGCAATTTTAGGATTATCCGATGTAATTTCATCAATCCATTGCGATACGCTTTCTCCAATAGCGTCTTTAATATCTTCCCAAGTTAGACTTTTAGCGATGCTCCATAATTGTCTGGCTTTAGAAATAACTTCGCCTTTAAATATAGTTTTAAGAATGCCAGCTACTAAATCGTATATATCTTTGAACGAACCAATAAAACCAGCATACAAACCTCCAGCAAAAGCTGGTACGTAATGCCTAATATAGCCCCAAGTACCGTATTTCTTAGCAGGATCGTTGAGTTTAATTTTGCCTACGTTATTATTACCTTTGTCAGTACGTTGTTTTTGTACCATCGAAGGTAAATAATTTTTACTAATTCGCTGAAGAGAAATCGATCGCTTGTTTTGTAGTTTTGGTTTTTGAATAGTGCTTTGTCGATCACGATTAACTATTGATGCTTTAGAAGCTATTAATGGTTTTTGTCGAATTAAGTTAGAAGTGGTTGCTCGATGTCGAACGGTAGCATTAGTATTTTGTTTGCTGCGATGGGTTTGTTTGACAGTTTGCGAAATGGGTTTTCTTTGCAGAGGTGCAAGAGAATTATGCTTAAAGTGATCGATAGGAGAAATGGTATTTTTAGTTAATGCCGATCTAGAAATTGATCGCCGTTGAATATTATTAAATGTCTGCACCCTAACCACTACAGGAGATAGCTTTCTTCCTGGTAAGGGTTTAGCAGCGATAACATTAAAAGTCTTACCCTTAGAATCAGCAGGTTCGAGATTGAGGGATTTTAAGCCCATTGGTTTGAAGGCTGCACCAACGAGATTAACAGCATTTCGGGCTTTATCGAGGTTTTGAAAAGGTTTTTTGGTAACTTTGCCTAGTTTTTGCCGTAATTTACCGTAAAGGTTGCCCATTCCCATACCTTTGGGGAGATAGTCGGCGATATTTGCGCTGGGGAGTTTGGCGAAGATAGCTGCAATTTTATCTAATATCTTGTCAATGATGGGCATAACATTGGCATCTACCCATTTGCGCCCTTTCATCAGGAAGCCTTTGATTTTTTGGGGAATACCGCCAATACCGAGATAGTCTGCTAAAACACCAATAAGGAGGGGTAGGGTTTTACCTAAAGCACCCTCTAATTTTTTCACCGCAGGCGCGATGGCGCGTTTTGCTATATTTACTATAGAGTCGGTAAAGCCGTCGAGAAATTCTTTGATTTGTTGCGCCCTTTCGATAAAGAGGGCATACATCATGCGTAGTGCATCTATAGCTGCTTTGAGCCATCCCGCGCCTGGGGTGAGGTAAGAGATTACTTGAATGACTGCTTTTTGGACAATTTCTTGAATCAGATATTCTTTAATTTCCCCGATGATTCCTGTAATAAGGGAGTTAAAATCTAATTCCTTGAAATATTGAATAATGCCTGATGGTCCTTCCCGTAGTATTTTAAAGATGTCTGCTATCTTGCCTAAAGGTCCCGCTTTTTCTTTAACGGCTGCCATTTGATTATCTGCATAACCTTGGGCTTTTTGTTCGGCAAACTCTCCTAAATTACCTTCTTGTGCTGCTGCTGCACCTTCTTCGAGGAAAGCTACTTTCTCTTCTCCTAGTTTACCTGCTGCTCTACCTCTAATGCGATCGTAACTAATTCCACTTACTTGGGCAACAACGGAGATTAATCCTGAAAAATCAAAGCTTTTGGGCATTTCAATGCCAGTTTCTCCCATCGAGCCAAAGAGAAAGGTTTGCAAGCCTTTTTGCATATGTATGCCAAGACGACTGATGAAACCAGATAAACCTTGTTTGACTCCACTAAAGAGATTTTTAATAAAACGAACGGGATGAGCTAATATCTTATCGATTACTCCCGCAGCTTTAGCTAAAATCTGACTAATCAGATTCATAAACTCAAAGAAAGCTTTGAGAGGTTCGAGGATTATTTTTTCAATGGCTTTAATAACACCATCAATTACTCTTTTAACAATAGTTGCTCCAAATTGTAAGCTAGGCTTAATAATTTTCTCGACATATAATTCCAGCAATTTTTTAATTTTGCCAATCAACCATTGCATACTTTTAGTAAGTTTATTGGTTGCTGCTTTTATCCCTCTGGTTATACCTGAAGTTGCTTTATTTAATAGCTTGGAAACTAATTTCATGGCAGGACGTAACAAGCGACGCATCCAGCTTCCTGCTCTTTTAGCTAAAGGCGTTAAAAAGCTACGCAACATATTGTTAGCAGCTTTCATCATGCTGTCAATTAACCAGTTGGCTTTACCTCTAGCTGGTCCTAAAATGCGATTGAGTTTACTTTTAGCTTTATTAAAAAGATGAGTAACATTTCCTGCTTTTCTAATAAAATTTTCTACACCTTTAATTGCTCTATTAATTAATCTTTGAGTGACAGATGTTACTTTTTTTACTAATCTCTGTACTCCTCCTGCTGCCCAATTAATTAATCTACTTATTTGGCGGGTTGCTTGCTGCATGACTTTGGTGACAATTGCTGTAGCGCGACGCACCAAACCCATTATTTTTTTAGTCGCCCAATCTACTATTTTTCCTGCAAACTGATTGAGTTTTTGAATTAGTTTTTGCGCTTTTTGCGGATTTCCAATTTTTAAAAAGTAATTGGTCAGCTTCATCATTCTTTGAGCATATTTTTTTGCCAAGTTACGGGCATGACTCAAAAGTTTTTTGGCAACAGCAGCTACTTTTTTCGCTATCTTCATCGCGTAGCGTTGTGCTTTTTTAATTACTTTAGTTACTAGTCTTTTAGCTTTGAGTATGAGTTTTCTAACTGCTCTTTTAATTTTGCGAATAAAGTTTAAGATAGCTCTTTTGGCTTTACCTAATAATCTCTTAGCTGCATTTTTAAGCTTATTAATTAATCTTCTTCCCTGTTGCTTGAGACTATTTAATAATCTTTGTGCTGCTCTTTTAATAGGTTTGACAATTTTTTCTTTAACCCAATCAAACCCTTTACTAACTGCTCGTTTAGCTTTATTATAAGTTTTCTTAAACCAATTACCTTGAATTTTTAGCTCATTAGTAGCAGATAGAGAATTAATCTGAGAGATAAAACTATTACTGCGCGGTTGAACAATAGCTTTAGAGAAATTCTTAGTTTCTAGTTGTTCAAAGAATGCTTTACTATCTCTTTCCCCAGGGATAATAATTTGTCGGGACGCAGGACGAAATGGACTGATATAACTGAGGTTATGAGAGTATAAATTACTGTCACCATTCGCACTAGAAAAAGTTTTAATCTGAGATGGTGTTAACTCTGGAGAGATAGAATGTCTTTCTAAAGTTGTTGTCAGGCGAGGTTGAGGCGATTTGGGTGCAACTTTAGTAGTAGTTCTAGTGCGAGTTTTCATAATGTTAATCTAGTTAGAATTTAGTATAAAAAGAACTAAGGTCATGAGGCTTTATAAATAACCTCAGCAGAATTTAAAATATTATTACGACGAATATAATTACGACTTCTTTCTATTCCATGTTTACTGATTAAATCGACTTTTCTACCAAATATTTCTTCTAATCGATCTTGCATATCCACAAAATCAAATAAAGTCCATTGATGATTTTCCGCAAAAGTAACTAACAAATCGATATCGCTATCAGGTTTGAAATCTTCTCGCAAAACCGAACCAAACAAAGCTAATTCTTTAACTTGCCAGCGTTGACAGAATCCTGTGATTTTATCTTGAGGAATTTTAATATTTTTTATTAGCATTTTGCTACAAGGTACTGAATTAGATAAGTGTTCATGGTAAGAAATTCTCGTCTAATACTTCTTCTAGAAAATAAGGATTATCTGGCATTTTGACTCCCGATTTAATTTCAGCTATTTTTTTTGCCTTGGAATATAAATACTCCCAACGTTGTTTTAGATGGTTCTTTAAATTAGTAGTTAGTTTAGATTCTAGTTGAGTACGAAAAGCAATAATTTCACTGCGCCAATGGTTTTTACTAATAGCTTGAGAAGTCCAATACTGGCAGTAGAGTAAATGAGTCATGATATTAATTGTTAAACTCTCTACTGCGCTTTTTTCCCCTCTTACCAAAGCCTCTAATTCCTCAATTAAATTCTCAACATCCAAAGCTGCAAAATCGCCTTTTCGCAATAAATCTGCTTGTTGTTGTAACCATAAATCATAATCGCGATCGATGTCATACATAGTATTATTTAATTAACAACATAGTCCTCGCTGCAATTAACCATTAGATTAGATAACTGCTAACTGCTCACTGTTCACTACTAACTGTTCACTGCTAACTGCTCACTGTTCACTGATTACTGTTCACTGATTACTCTCCTCCACGCTGTTGCACTACATGAGTTAATTCATGTGCCAATAATGATTTACCTTCATTAGTATCGGGACTGTATTTACCAGAGTTGAAATAGATATCCTGTCCGTGAGTAAAAGCTTGGGCTTGAATATCTTGGTTCATTTGTACAGCATTACTATCGGTATGGACTCTCACGTTACTAAAATCTGTTCCAAAACGAGGTTCCATAAAAGAACGCGCTTCATCAGATAGGGGACTACCACCACCTTTACTGTTACCCAGTTGTTGTTCTAAACCTTCGGCGTTTAAACCCGAACTTTCTGGTTTGGCTTGTACTTCTTCTTCCTCTTCTCCCATTTCCTGACGCTGTATTTCAGGTTTCATCTGCGCTTCTTCTTCCTCTGGCATTTCTTGACGTTGCACTAAAGGAGTAATAACATTGGCTAGAGGTTTGGCTTGTGCTTCCTCTTCTTCTTCGGTTTCCTGACGTTGGATTTCGGGTTTCATTTGCATTTCGTCTTCCCTTTGTTCCTGACGTTGTACTGGTTCGGACATATTCATTACTTGGTCAGAAACTTTATCCGCTTCTTGTTCGTACTTGTCTCCTGGTTTTCCAATAGTTAATTTAGTTTGTACTGTAGCTTGATGATAAGAAAGAGCGATATTACTTAAATTATGTCCGTATTGTGTCAGTTTAGCTCTAGTTTGAAGATTGGGAGTAAATGATTTAGGATCTGAAGAATTGTCTTGAGAGCGAGATTTTGTTTGTAAGTTAGAAGAGGTTGAAATTAAATTGGAATTCAACAATGGTTTTTCTACTTTGTAATCAAAACTCATAGGTGTTATTACCTCCAGTGAATTGGATAGATTTATCTGCAAATAGAAAAAAAATCGAATATAAATAGTTTAACCTATTCAGTTTTCGCTTATAAATTAGCTGAATGAGGTAAAAATTAAAAATAGTTTACTTTTTGTCGAAAAAATTCATCTTATTGCTAATGGAATTAGAAACGATCGCGCCATATTGGCAAGAATTAAATAAGAACTACTTAATGCAAGAATTAGCTAGGGTTCAAAGCAAACTTTATGAGAAAATAGGGAGTAAAGAACAGCCTACTATTCAGGCTCAAAGTTTTAATTTAGATGAAGAAGAATTATTACAACTTATTCCATCTTTTGCTCTTGAAATTTTAAGCGATCGCTTTGAATTATCTCCTTTTGAAAAGGATATTTTATTGCTTTGTGCGGGGATGGAATTAGACCGAAGTTGGGGTTTACTTTGCGGACAGGCACAGGGAAGCGAGCTTACTAATTATCCTACTTTTAGTTTGGCTTTATCGACCCTAGATTATCCTCATTGGGACGCAATAACTCCCGATTCCCCTTTGCGCCACTGGCGATTAGTTGAACTAAAAGATAATAGTAATAGTTTAACGACAAAAGAGTTAGTTGTCGACGAACAAATTTTACATTATTTACTAGGAAATAGGCACTTAGATGAAAGGTTAACTGGGTTATTAGAGTTAGTTACTGACGCTCCCAGTTTAGTCCCATCTCATCACAAGATTGTTGATAAGTTAGCACAAATTTGGTTACAAGCAGCAGAAACTCCTATTATTCATCTCTATGGTCAAGATATTCCTAGTAAAAGAGCGATCGCTGCTGCTATTATTGAACAATTACAACTTAATCTTTATACAATTTCTGCTGAAATACTACCGAGGGATACTAGTCAACTATATTTATTCAAATGCTTGTTAGAAAGAGAGTGGATTCTCAATCAAAGTGCTTTTTTTCTCGACTGTGATTACTGGGAAAATAGCGAGGGGAGTAAAGATATTTTAGTATCTTTATTACTAGATAATCTTCGTTGTCCCTTAATTGTTTCTAGTCAAGAGCGTCGTCGAGAAAGACATAAATCTTTAATTACTGTTGAAGTTAAAAAACCCACCACTCAAGAACAAAGATTGTTATGGTCAGAGTCTTTAGTAGAAATCATCCCTGAATCTAACGGACAAATTGACACTTTAGTCTCTTACTTTAATCTTAATTTACCTGCAATTGAGAGTGTGTGTTTGCAGCTAAAAAGTATAGAAAATAACGGTCATAATCCTAGGGATATTAATGAGCAATTATGGCAAATGTGCCGTACCCAAGCCCGTCCTCATTTAGAGCAGTTAGCTCAAAGAATTGAATCTGGTGTCAGTTGGGAAGATTTAATTTTACCAGAATCAGAGTTAAATATATTGCGAGAATTAGCAACTCACGTTCGTCATAAAGAGCAAGTATATCATCATTGGGGATTTGCTAAGAAAAACGCTAGAGGTTTGGGGATTAGTGCTTTATTTGCTGGTGCTAGTGGTACGGGAAAAACTTTAGCAGCCGAGGTATTGGGGAATGAATTACAGTTAGATGTTTATCGCATTGACTTAAGTGCTGTTGTTAGTAAATATATAGGGGAAACCGAAAAAAATCTCAGAAAGATATTTGATGCAGCAGAAGGTTGTGGTGCGATACTTTTATTTGATGAAGCTGATGCTTTATTTGGCAAAAGATCGGAAGTCAAAGATAGTCATGACCGCTATGCCAATATGGAAGTAAGTTATCTTTTACAACGAATAGAATCTTATCAAGGTT
This sequence comes from Xenococcaceae cyanobacterium, assembly GCA_051439545.1. Classification (GTDB taxonomy): domain Bacteria; phylum Cyanobacteriota; class Cyanobacteriia; order Cyanobacteriales; family Xenococcaceae; genus JASJDJ01. The sequence continues at coordinate 27,804 of JBFRWK010000030.1, forward strand.
TGGCAATTTTAACAACCAATTTAAAAGACGATTTAGATCGTGCTTTTCTACGTCGTATTCGTTTTGTCGTACAGTTTCCTTTCCCAGATTTTAATCAGCGATCGCTAATTTGGCAACGTATTTTTCCTGTTTCAACTCCAACTCAAGATTTAAGTTATGAGAAACTTGCTAAGTTAAATGTTGCTGGTGGTAACATTAGAAATATTGCCATTAATGCTGCCTTTTTAGCTGCAAGCGATCGAGATTCTGTGCAAATGAAACATATTTTACAAGCTGCTCAAAGTGAGTATTCTAAACTAGAGAAACCTTTGACTGATAATGAAGTCAAAGGATGGGTTTTACCTTCAATAATCTCAGAATTTAATACACCAAGAAATTGATTTATTGGCTAAAATTTCAAGTCCGTCTTATAGAACTTAAGGTATGAGATAGAGACTTTATTCTCTGGCTAGTGAGAATTAAATATCCCTTCAATAATCTGAATCCTATCAGAGAAGTGTGATGGGATTCTCTACCTCAATTCATAATTAATAAATAAAATTCCTAAGTAATAACTCTAAGTATCCTATTAGCTAGGAAAAAAATATAAATTACGATAAAGATCGTGTAAACATTGCTGAATACAAACCAGAAGATGATATATTGAAATAGCAAGTAAATAGTATAGCTTTGGCAATAAAAAATTGCTTAATAAACTCTTAATTTATCTTTTAAAACAATTCGTAAACACAATAATTATTATGATAAATAAACTATTATCTTCAACAGCAATGTTAACCTTTTCTTTCGTCGGAATTGGATTTTTTTCTACTACCCCTGCACAAGCAGGTTGTAATATCCACGGATGTTCGCAATCAAGTGTTGCAGAATGTAACGTTTTTGGATGCCCTAATGCTCCAATGGGTCAAGAATGTAACGTTTTTGGATGTCCCCCCTCTCCAAGTCCTCAATCTCAATCGACAAATTCTCAACCTCGATCGAACAATAATTTTTATTATAATGACAATAGAAAATCAGATTTTCAATTCTGTGTTGAACAGTATCTAGAACAAAATTATCCAATGACATCTGCTCAACGAAGATGCCAACATCTACAGTAATTGAATTTATAGTTCAAGTAGGGTAAAGATATCGTAATTACGGGGATTCATCAATATCCCAAGGATTGATAATAACTGGTTGTGGAGGAGGTGGTTCTGGCTTTGGTAATTCTTTAACAAAAACGGTTATATTTTTTGGAGTAATCCTATTACCATGGGTATCCGATGCAGTTAAAGTACAAGTTTCCGATCTGCCTGGCAGTACTGTAATCTTTTTACTTCCCGAACTGTTAATATTGGTAGGAATACAACTAATATTAGCTTCAACTTCTTTGCCTATAATTGACCAACTTACTATTATTGGTGTATTTGGCTCTACTTCTATTTGAGTATTACTTTTACCATTAATTGTAAAGTAGTTAAATTTGATTGGTGTTTGAACGATAATTTGTTTGGGTATAGAAATATTTTTTGATTCTGTTTTTATTAGTCCATCAGGATCGTATTCTGTTTCAATTCTCAAATTATGTTCTCCATCTTTTAGTGGAGATATCTCGATCGTACATTGATAGCTATTACTAAGAGCAGAACAATATTCTTCTCTATTTTGTAAATTAATTATAGTTTTGACTTCATCATTAATAAATAAAGAGATTTTGTCCCGTTCTTTTAAAGAATTAAACTGAGATAGTTTAAATTTTAATTCAATACTATCTGTAGGTTTATATTTAGATTTATTAGGAGATATTGTAATAGGTTCAATTACTTCAAAAGTTTCTCTTGGTAAAATAGCTATTTTAGTTGTTTGCTCATCAATTATTTCATTTCTGCGATCGAAAGCTTGTATTTTAAAGGTATATTCTTTGACATTTTTGGCATGAATAAATTTATCTTGATGGCAGATTGTATTTTTCTTTGTTTGACAATTATTATTTGAGTCACTTGCACTGATTAAAGTACAATTTTGGTAATTTAGCCGATCGTCAAAATAGTAACATTTAGTATTACTATGACTTGCTCCTAGTTCTCGATCGAAAATAAGTACTCTATCGATACTTTCGGGCTTATTGGATTTCCCAAAATACTTAACTGTCCAGTCAACAGTAATCGGCTCTCCTTCATAGTAATATGTAGATTTTTCTGGTGTTAGAGTTAGTTCTGGTTTTGGTTCTTTTGTAGCGATCGTTTTCCATATAAACCAAGCAGCAACACCAACACAACTTAAAGCGAGAAAAAATAGTAATATTGTTTGCCATAAAGGACGCGATCGCCAGAATAAATTGCCTTTGAGAGGTAATTTTTTAGGTAAAGGATGACCTTTTCGATCTATTAAATCGACTTGAAAATTAAATTGTTTGGTAGATAAGAAAGGTCTTTTTTGTTTAGAGTTTGGTTTAACTTCCAACTTTACTTCTATAGTTTTATTCGGTGGTATTCTTGCCGAAGATGGTTCTAAATAGTATTCGCAACATTCATCTTCATCACTGGTATAAACTCTAAGATCGATTACTCTAAATGTATTGCCTTGATTATCTAAATTTATTTTATACTGTCCTTTTTTGTAGCTGACCTTATTTAAAATAGTCTGTAATTCTGCTTGTACGAGATATTTAGGTGGTATATTTAAATAAAGTATTTTTTTGAGAAATAAATCGGGATAATTAAGAGAATATAGGGTAATTTCAGGTTTATAGTTACCCGCAACTGTATCAGCAGGGGGATTAATAGTAAGATGAAGTTTTCCTTGCTGATTGGGATTTAAGTTTAGTGCTTCGTTACCTTCAATAGCTCCTACTATTTTAATTGTTTCAGGATAACGAATTGTGTACCAAGAATTTTCTAAGTCAGTACTAATGCGATAGTTATCGACATTTTTTGAGCGATTATGAACCTCAATTTCTACAGTTAAAATATCTCTAGAGGATAAGATAATTGGTTGGGTAGAACTACTAGCAGGAGTGATGGCAAAACTAGGTTCTATATTATCTATTTGGGGTTTGACTTTAGTGCGTAAAATAGTTAATTGACGAAGTTTTGGTTGAACGTTATAAAAAGATGTAGACTTAAGAAATCTAATGCGTAAGTTATAGTTATAAGTACCTGGAATAGCTTGAGGAGTAATATTCCACAAAAATTTGATTTCTTGTGATTTTTGATAACCGATAGCAATTTTGTGATGAGAATTTCTACACCATGATTGTAATTCTGACGGTAAATCTAAAGAAATTTCTATCTGTATCCCTTTTCTATGTTGTTGATTTTTAATTATTACTGTAGTTATGCCATCTCCAGCAGGAGCAATTTCTTCTCCTTTTGGTGGAAAGATACTAATTTCTAAGCCATTTTCTTGAAAGCTCATATTAAGACAGAATATTAGATTTAAACTAGATGTTACCGAGTAATATTATGTATATCTAATCTTACTTTACGATCTTGACTACCACTAAGAATAAGTAATCTGTTGTGAGAATTATTTTGTTGATGGATAATGTCAATACTAGTAATTGGTTTGGGATATTTGATAGTTTCTTCTAGAGTTAGATCTATAGAATCTAAATCTTCTTTAAATGACCAAAGCTTGATTTCTCCCTGGCTATTTGCCGTAACTAAATAATATTGATTAGATTTGTCTTTAGTTAAAGCGATCGCATTAATACCACTATCCTTATCCCCTTCATTGGTATAAATAGGTTCACTACATTTTCCCTGAAGGCAGTTATTAAAATTCCAAGCTTGTAGTAAACCTTGATTATCTGCACTAATCAAAATATTATTCTGAGTAAATTTAAGTCCTGTAATTTGGTCGGAATTTTCATCTAACAGGGGATGAAAATCAAGCTCCTGAACTTTTTTAGAATCGTCTAATTTAACCCAAAAAATCTTATTGTCCTGACCTCCAGCTACAATACCTTTATGGTCTGGAGTTAGGGTCAAAACATGAATTGAGATACTGCGTTCAATTAAATCTCGATCGCAATCATTATTTAATTTACATGGCAATAATCCCGTACCTCTTCCTAAATAAATTGTGTTCCAATCTGGACTAAGAGTAATATTAAAAATTCGATTGGAAGAATCTCGATCGCTTATAATTGCTTCTGTTTGTGGAGTTAACAAGTTTAACTTAATGGCTTTACCACTATCAAAACCTAAAAAAGCAAAGTCCCGCGAGCCATTATCATCAGAACGTAATCTCACCACATTAATGGCATCAGAATTACCAGATTCGTTATTACCAAATAATATATCTTGATGTTGTAGACAAAATCTTTGCCAGTTTAATCCTTTACACAGTATACGATCTGGAGTTGCTTTCCACTTTCGCACAGTTCCATCTTCCGAACCGCTTAAAATCGGATTGATACTATTATTAAAGGTTACAGAATTAACCCGATCTGTATGTCCAGTGACAGATAATAGAGATAATAGCCATAGTATCAAAGCTGTGGCGATCGCACCTAATCCTAATTGCAACCATAATGGCAATAAAGGATACACCCATAACTCTACTGTATGGCTACTAGGATCGGTAGTATTCAAACGTCGATCGCTTAGATTGGGAATAATTTTTAAAGGATACTTGCGTTTTAAACCCAACCAATGACGTTTTTTAGTAGCCTCTAGGTTCAGATTTAGCGTTTTTCCTGGTTTCGCTTCGACCGAATTAGGAATAATTTTACAGTCGCAGTTTGCAGCTTCTACAGCAATAGTAATTTGATTTTGAACTACATTACTAGCATTTTTCAATTCCAATAGGTAAGTTGCTGGCTTAATCTTTAATCCAGGTAGCCAAGCAGCTTTGGGAGGCAAAACATTGTAATCTGGAGTAACAGTCAAAAAAACCGTTCCTATAGGTCTAATTTCAATTTTTCCTTTCGCTTTTCCCCATTCTTCATTGTTTACATAAGCTTTAACCGTAAAAGGATAAATACCACAGGGAGTTTCTTTAACGATGGGTGGTTGACAAGTAAAACTTATTTCTCCCTCCCTTCCCGCGCCAATTTTTAACCTTCTCTCACTACCCCTCTCCAACCACCTAGAATCTAAACCATCTAATCTCAGAATCACATCTATTCGATCGTGATTGGGATTACTAACACGCACGGGAATATCTAAAATCTTGCGAGGATAGATCGCAAAAGAATCCACAGGAAGATAGACTTGTAGTTGTTCTACCCCTGAAGAAAGATACAGTTTGACATTGTGGTAGTTAATATCGCTTAACTCCACAGAAGAAACTTGTATTTCTAAATTAACTAAATCTATTCCCAAGATAGGTGCTTTGAGAATCGTCACGTCAAAATCAGTGCTATCTCCTTCTGGGATGAAGTCACCATCAGGATGAATAATGTACCAATCATTGCCGATATTAAGGTCAGCACCAGCAGCAGTAAGGCCAATTTTAAATGAAGCATAGTTATCACTTAAATTTTTGACCGTCACCACAAAAGAAACAGGAGCATTATTAAAGTGTAAAGTTGTCTTAGAAATAGTACTGCCAATATTAGACACGAGTTCAAGTTGAATGTAATCGATATCTGAAGGAAAACATCAGAATTTGCCCACAGTTATAACAACTTATTGGTTAAATCGGAAAACACTAACTAAAATATGTAAAGTTTTATGGTTATTACTAGAAACGATAGGTTTTACTGGAGATACTTTGTTGAATTTCCGAAGGAAAAATAAACGTGGAATGTTGTCGTCCAAATCCTGCTTGTCTGTATTTTTGTCGTCTTGATGGACGTTTAATCAAAGGGAAGGGAGTGATTGCTAATCCCGAAACTGGTTGGGAATATGAAGTCCTCGAAACCTTAGCTGTAGGAGGAATGAGTACTTCTTATTTAGTTTATAGTTACTATCATAAAAAATTAGCAGTTCTCAAAGAGATTAGTAGCGAACTGGCTCAAAAAGCTAAAGCAAGAGAGATGTTCCAAAGAGAAGCTAGAATTCTTGGTTCTTTAAAAAATTCTGGCATTCCTCAATATTATGATTTTTTTTACACTAGCGAACGTTATTCCCTGATCATGGAGTTAATTCATGGTCAAAATTTAGAGCAAATTCAAACTTATACCACCTCAGATGTAATCGATTGGATGCTCGATTTATGCGATATTTTAGGCTACCTTCAAACTCTTCAACCTCCCGTAATTCATCGAGATATTAAACCCGCCAATCTAATTCTGCGATACAATCCGCGTCAGGTTGTTTTAATTGATTTCGGTGCAGTAAAAGAAGCCACTACTCCCCCTGGTACTCGCATTGCCACACCTGGTTTTGGCGCACCAGAGCAAAGTACTGGCAACCCTTGTATTCAATCAGATTTTTATGCTCTGGGGGCAACTTTAATCTATTTTGTTAGCAAACGACTCCCCAGTTATTTCTATGACTTTAATCAGCAAAAGTTTCTTGGTTTAGAAGGCATTGGCATTCCTCAACCTTTAGTCCAAGTAATTGACAATTTAACCGAGTTTTCCCCTGAAAATCGTCCCCAAAATGCGATCGCAGTTAAAGAATTATTGCAACAAGCTAAAAGCGATTTAGTGTTAGCGACCTGAAATATGCGATTTATTTATATTGAATTGGTTCACCAATCAAATCTTCAAATTCAATTGTCCGCAGCACCTCATTCCAGTCTTCGGTCAAGATAGGGTCTCCTGGTGCTTGCTCTAATTGTAAAGCAATCATTTTAAGAGCATCAAACCACACTCCAGAATTTGCAAAAATGACAGGATGCTGGTCAACTGGTGCAGATTCTAATTTGCTAACAAATTCGGGATTGTCTGTAGATTGTCTTTTGATGGAATAAGAAAGATTCATGGCGGTGTTACCATTACATTTAATCCTAATTCGCCATCTATATTCTTGTCCTTCTTCTAAAGGTGGGGATTTCTCGGCAGGAAGGGAAAAAGCGATAATACCAGATTTATCTAGATTTAATTTTTGTCGATAAACTCTAGTATGTTCTATTTCGCCATTATCTTCTCTTATTGTTTGCTTAAATAACATAAAGTCAATATCTTGGGCATAGTCTACTCCAGGGAAATACCAGAAGAAGTAAGGATAGTCATCAAAAGTGTAACCTAAGCCGTTTGGTGGGGCGATCGCTCTTAGGTTTTTGCCCCCTTGAGTACAAGCTGTGCCTGGACCTCTTTTTGACCCAGTATTATCAGAACCCGTTCTTCTTTCTTGGGGTAAATTGCCGAACAGTGACTGTCTTTGGGTTGGTGCAGGCGAAGTAGTTGTAGTTGAAGTTGATGTTGTAGTAGTTGGTGGATTATTCCTTTCTGGTGAAGATACGGGTTTTGTAGTTGTTGTCGTGTTAGAAGGTTTGGTATTCCTGGAAGTACGGCGAATCATTTGAGCAGAGCCAACATTAATTTTTTCTCCCACATTAATGTTGTTACGACGAGAGGCGAGGTGAGGATTATAAGCAAGAATTGTGTTTAAACTCAAGCCATGACGGATGGCGATTCCGCCCAATGTATCCCCCGCTCTAACTGTATATTTGTTTCCCGAAGGACGTGTTACGGTCGGTGAGGAACTACTATTATTATTACTACTACTACCTCCTAAATTAATAGTTTCTCCAACGTAAATTAGATTAGGACGCGATCTCAGTTGTGGATTGTAATTTAAGATTTGATTGAAACTGATGCCAAATCGGTTAGCTATTCCCCCTAAAGTATCTCCTAGTCCGACTCGATAAGTTCTTGCTTGGGCTAGATGATAGTTATTTTGGGATTGAGATATTTGATTACTAAGATTAGCAGCAAAAGAAGGATTATTGTTAGTTTTAATTAAGCAACTAGCTAATATTATGGCAGTACTAAAACCTAAAATTTTGGGAAACATATCTTAATATTTTTATCTTTTGTTATTTAGCCTTAATGTTGAGTTAAATTATTTTGAATATCCTAGATTGAATAAATATAATTTGGTTCTTCAATTTAATTAGACGTTTTTTACCGCGATCGAGTTTCTAAGTAGTTCTACTGTATTAAAGATTTAATAATTGCGGACGAATAAACTTCGCCCGAGGTGTCTTTTTTAACTCCAGCTAGGTAGGGGGCTAAAAGCTAAAAGCTTCACACAACTAATATTTTTGAATTATGCCTAAACCGCTTAATTACCAAGGGCTACCAATAACGGTGAAAGGAGCCCAATAATAAGGGTGAGATAAATTAATTTTAGTAATGCCTTTGTCTTTTAAGGTTGCTACTGCTGCTTCTGGTAATTCGATAACTTCTCCCCAACTAGTAATCATTTGACGGTTTTGGAGATCGATGTTAATTCTTCCTTCAATCATCGCCAGTTGAGCTAATCTTAGAGCTTCCGCTTTGAAAGGATTGGTTTTGAGATGATGATAAAATTCAATCATCAAGCCAGGATTAGTAACATCTTCTACATACCAAAGACTACCGATCGCCGTTTTAAATCCTAGTTTAACGGCTAATCCCGCAAAGCCTAATTCTGCATCCACATTACCAAAAGCAGAACGACAAGCAGATAGAACTAATAGTTCTCGCTCACTACCACCAACTTTAATATTAAGAGTTTTTAATTCCTCCAAAGAGAGTTTTCGATCGTATAGCTGAATGTAGATATTATCTATAGTTTCTGTGTCAAAGTTGGCATGGGTCGCAAAATGCACAATAGACTGATTATTATCATCTAGGGTATTTTGGAGATTTTCTAGGGTAAATTCTTCATTAATAATCGGAGTATTGCCTCCTTTTAACTCAACAATTTCTTTTAATTCAACTTCTACTGCATTTAGTGGTACTTGTTGTTGATCTTCGGTAAAATCGGACGCTCCTAGGGCTAATACGGCTGCATCTTGAATATTTTTGTCATAAATCGTGTTCATCAGGTTAATACTAGGTGCAAGTCCTACATTAAAGCCTTTTTGCACCAAAAACTGTTCGGTTGCACCATCCTGAAGGGCTGCTAAGGGTAGAGAACGCAATTTAGGAGGTAGAACAAATAATAAGTTGTCAATTTCTCTAGCCACTAATTCTTCTTCGATACCAGCAATTAACCATTGATAGAGTTGTCGGGCTGGTTGTCTCCAACCAATTTCGGCATCAGCAACTTCGATGTATAATTCTTCTGCTTGTTCTTCTACTTCTTCGCGAGTCACATTAGATTGAAAATAAATTGGTTCTCCTTCTGGAGTAACAACTAAAATTTCTAATTTATCTGTCGGTTGGGCAGCAAGACAAACTGTAGGTGTTACTAGGTTTTCTTCTAAATTTAAGCCATTTTTATATTCTGCTGTCAGACAATTTTCCGCTCTTTCAAAGTATTCTTCTGTGTTATTTGTTCCTGTTTGAATTTCTGAAGAGGTAAAGTTGATATAAACTAAGGCAGGTTTTTGGGCTGCTTGCTCTGCAATCTTCATTAAAGTTTTTCTGGCTTCGGGAATGGAAGCTATTTTTAGTGAAGGTTGTCCTGTGAAGTTGTTATCAGAATTAGAGTCGATTAGATCGCCAGTTTTGTCTTGAGGACTATTTAAAACTCTAGCAATTTCTTCTTCATCCTCTTCATCCGCATCAACGGAAATAATACCAATATTATCTCTAATTTCTGTAAATAAGAAGGATTCATCATCAATTTGGCTGTTTCCGCCAATAATTTTGCCTACTGTTCCATTGGGGTTATCTCGCTCCTCTAAGTCAGGATTATCTACTTCAAAAGGAATTATTCCCCTACCCCCATGTTTAATAATAATTGCTCCTTCGTTAGAGCTATTAGTGAAAATACTAACTTCTGAAAGCTCGGATTTATCAATAAAATCATTGGCAACAAACAACCCAGGATTCTCACTATTGGCATTAATTTTAATTTCACCACCATTATTATTATTGCCATCTGCTCTAATACTACCTACCCGAACATTAGCGTTGTCTCCAGAGTTGAGGATGACATTCCCGCCATTGCCAGTACTGCTGCTAGAGTTAATTGCTGCTGTGTTAATAGTAGTTGCGGAATTTAAAGTGATATTACCGCCTGTTGTTCCCGAACTATCAATATCTCCTGTAGTAATTTCCCCTTCTCTACTTTCTAGTTCGACATTGCCCCCTTGGGTGTTAATGTTTTGAGTGGAGATAACATCAGCAGTAATGTTTAAGGGATTACCTGATGTGGTAATGTTTTGGGTTGTAATATTGCCGTCAGTAGAGTTTAAAGTTGCGGTATTACTATCATTGTCATTTCCCGTATCGGTAGAAATTGTCACATTATCATTAAAAGTTTGATCGCCTGTAGTAGTGACATTGCCATTAATATTAGTAGTACCACCTGCATTAGTTGTTACACTAGCTGCATTAATTGCACCTTCAAAACTAGTTGTACCCGTACTGTTGGCTTCTAATTCTTCTAATGGGGTTTCTGTTGTACCAATTGTTCCTCGAACAATAACATTGCCCGAACCAGCATCTAAGGTTAAATCGTTTGCACCGTTGACACTACCAGTAATATTAATATCTGCTTCTGTTTCCTCATTAGGACTAGTATCTAAGACAACATCATCTTGTAAAGTGACATCACTATTAATTGTTAGATTATTTCCTTCTGTAGTGATATTACTATTGAGATTGGTTTGAGAACTATTGAGAGTAATCGAAGCATTATCTGTACCAATAATTTCACCATTAACTTGAATGGTATCGGATGTGTTTAGAGTAAGTGGATCGTCAACAGTAACAAGATCTTCTACTGTAATTGTACCTGTTGTATTCTCACTATTACCGATCGCGATCGCATTGGCTTCGATGGTATCTAATTCTGCTTGAGTAATATCTAAAGTATTTTCAGATTGAGTATTGGGTGCGATCGCAGTATCTGCTGCTGAATCATGGGGTTGTAAGGTAACAGTATCCCCCGTGATATTAACTCCTGTGGCGATATCAACTTCATTAGCAATGTAAGTTTGATTGCCTGTGGTGGTAATATTAGCGTTTAGTTGGGTTGTGCCATTTGCATCGGTAGTGAGGGAGGATAAAGGAGTATCGCCCCCTACTGCACCATTAAAAGTAGTGTTACCAGTACTATTAATAGTTAAAGCTCGATCGCCATCTACCGTATTAGTAGTAATATTTGTACCTTGGAGAGTGATATCGTTGCCGAGAGTTACACCATCGTTGTAAGTTTGATTACCTGTGGTAGTAACATTAGCGTTTAGTTGAGTTGTGCCACCTGCATCGGTAGAGAGGGAGGATAAAGGAGTATCGCCCCCTACTGCACCATTAAAAGTAGTGTTACCAGTACTATTAATAGTTAAAGCTCGATCGTCATTCACTGTATTGGTAAAATTCACATCACCCGTACCATTGGCAATAGTAGTATCTTGAGCTAGAGTAACCGCACCATTAAGAGTGACATTGTTATTGGTGGTAGTAATATTTTGAGGAGCGATCGTACCTGAAGTGGTATTGAGAGTAACTTCTCCTCCTGTAGTAGTAAGACTGGCAGCATTAATATTGCTAGTAGTTATATTGCCGTTATTAGCAGTAATAGTAATATCTCCTGCATTATTTTGGGAAAAAGAACTTACCCCTGCAAAAATACTATCAAAAATCTCTTCGGGTAAGTTTGGAGGTAAATCTTCAGCAATACTCGATCCTAAAAGTAATGCTTCTGTTGCACCGATTGCCGTGTTAATATTTCCTCCAGTACTTTCTATATTTATCGTTCCCCCTTCTCCAGTACCGAGAGAACCAGAATAAATAAATCCTGTGGTAATATTTCCTGGTGCTGTTAGCCTAATGTTACCGCCATCGAGAGCTTCTGAACCCGATAATATTGCTCCAAAATTTATAGTTTCGCCATTTTCCGAGGGAACTTCGAGGGTTGTATTAATATCCCCTCCTGTAGACTCTAAAGTAATATCGCCACCATTGCCTTCAGCAGAACCAGATATAATAGTACTTGTTTGAATATTGCCCGCAGCAGATAAATCAACATTACCTCCATCTCCATTTTCGCCACTAGAAGTAATACCGCTTTGTGAAACTGCGAAAATATCGCCACCACTGCTAGTAATGGTAATATCCCCTCCCTTATCTTCCGTATTGGTAGAATCAGAAGTAGAATCAATTGCACCTGTAGTAATATTTCCCGTAGCAGAAAAAGTTATATTGCCACCACTACGATCGTCAGCATTAGAATCTAGAGTACTTTGACTGGTATTAATCGTACCCCCACTAGTAATATCGATCGCGCCTCCATCAGTAGTAATGTCTCCATTGATGTTAACGCTAGTACCAGCATCGAGATTTAGATTGTTTCCACTAGTTATAATTTCATCATTAATAGCGATCGCGCCATTAGTTTCTCGAGTGCGTAAAGTTAAGCTACTTTCAACCACCAAACCATCATTAAAATCATCGGTAACTGCGATCGTGCCACTGCTGTCTTCTCTACCAATAGTTACCAAGTTGACATCTTCTGAGAGTTCATTAATTTCTCCGTTAGCAAAGTTAAGGGCATCAGCAGGAGGAGTGTCGGGATTGGTTTCTAAATTAATATTTCTCGATGGATCGACTGGTTGTAAAATTAATTCATTGCTGGTAAAGCTACTCCCATCACCTTCTGTATTATCTACTATATCTAAGTCCATAGTATCTGCGGTGAGAGTAATTTTAGTTTCAGGAGAATTGGCATCAACAGCAGTAATGACTTGGGTGTTTTCGGTTTGAATACCCGTACCGTTACTGTTTCCTGTAAGATCGATCGCGCCATTGATAGAGTCGATATCGGTGTTTTGAGTAGATATTCCTAAAGAAGTTTCGCTTAAAGTCGTTCCTGTTAAATTTATCGCACCGTTACCTGTAGTAATTTCGGTAGGGTCGATCTCTTCAGAGACATTATCACCTAAAATAAGAATGCCAATATCTTCGGTACTCGTACCTGTAACGTTGATTACACCATTGTCTGAGGTTACAACCTGTCCGCGAATAAATACACCATCTTCAGCGACACTCGTACCTGTAATATTAATATTGCCACCAGCAGCATTAACAATAGTATCAATTCTGACTCCTTGAGCGTTATTACTATTACCAATTAAATTTATATCTCTACCATTAGAATTAAGGGGATTTTGCACTTCTAATCCTGTATCATCGGGATTAGTCGGATTTACAGCAATATCTTCGCTAACTAAGTCTTCTAAGTCCGAAAAAGTAGCAATATCGGATTCAAAAGTATTCGGTAAGTTAGTTACGCCTTCGGTACTAGTAATAGAAAAGTCTGAGAAAGCTACAATACTTTCACCTTCGTTAAGGGCAACGGCACTAAAGCCATTAGAATTAATATCGCCACTAATAACTACTGTGCCACCGATAAAGTTTAATGCACCGTTATTATTAGTTAGGTTGGCGTTGTTAATAATCGTACCAGGGTTATTAGAAGTTAGGGCAACTGTGTCTGGTGTACCATTGAGAACAGAAGCATCATAAGCACCAGAAGCACTAAACCAGTTATCCCCAAAACCCACCCCATTACCAGTAGTGGCGGTAAAGGCAGCAGGTACATTAAGTTGTGCAGTTGAACCAAAGATAATACCAGCAGGATTAATTAAAAATAGATTAGGAGTACCCCCTGTAACTTGTATTGTGCCTCGAATATCGGAAGCATCACCACTTGTTACCCGCGCTAAGATGTTATTTAAGGAATTATTGACAACAAAGTTAGCGGTTTGATCTGATTCGGGTAAATCAAAGCGAGTAAAACTATGGAAAAGGTTTTCTTCATCTCCAGAAGTCGTACCACCAGTAATGTTATAAACAACTTCATTCCCTGTTTGGGCAGTAACAACCGAACCCGTACCGTCATTTGCTGCAACGATAGGTGGATCGTCGCTAGTTAAGATTTGAATAGTTGCATTTTCGGAAGTAAAGGAATTAGGTAATGAAGTAAGCGCATTCAGATTTTCTGAAGTAACTATTGCCCCTGCTGTGCCATTGGTAGCTGCATCTCCGACAATAAAAGGAGTTATAGGATTGGTATTACCTCCCCCATGTTCGATCGCAATATTTGTTCCTCTGATGCTTATATCTGTTTCAGGAATAGTTGCTGTAGCGGTAAATAATCCTTCAGTATCGATATTAATCTCACCACTACTATCGATATAACCAGTTTCGATATCATTAAGAGTAGTTAATCGAACCGCGATCGCTTCTGTGGCAGTGTTAGTAATACTTGAAGCATTAATATTGCTAGCAGTTATATTGCCATTATTGGCGGTAAAGGTAATATCTCCTGAGTTATTTTGGGAAAAAGAACTTACCCCTGCAAAAATTTGCTCTCTTATTGTCTCAGACAAGTCTTCGGGTAAATTATCATTTACGCTTGATAATTGAATTAACTGCTCATTTGCCCCAATAGTAGTATTAATATTACCCCCAGTGCTTTCTAAACTTATTGTTCCTCCTACTCCATTACCGAGAGATCCAGAATAAATAAATCCTGTAGTAATGTCTCCTGGTGCTGTCAGGCTAATGTTACCGCCGTTTTGTCCTTGATTTCCTGCCCCTGATAAGAGTAAACCAAAGCTACTAGTAGAAGTGGGGTTATTAGGATTAGGAACAGTTTGGGTGGTATTAATTGACCCAGTATTAGAGGTAATAGTAATATTTCCTCCACTACCTGCTTGAGAAGAAGAAATAGCACTCAAAATCTGAATATTATTTTGTGCTGAAAGAGTTATGTCTCCCCCATCTCCTGTTTCTCCACCAGCAATAATTTCTCCAGTAGCAGATATTGCACCTCCATCGCTAGTAATGGTAATATCTCCTGCTGTATTTGTTTGTGGGGAATTACCAAAAACACTAGAATCAATTTCCCCAGTCTGAATATCGCCAGTAGCAGTTATGGTAATGTTACCACCGCTTCTTTCATCGGAACTAGAAATAAGGCTAGCATTAGTAGTATCGATAGTTCCGCTACTAGTAAGAGAAATTACTCCACCATCTGTATCGATATTTCGATTAATATTAATGCCAGTACTGGCATCGATAATTAAATTGTTTCCGCCAGTAATAATTTCTCCATCGACAACAATGTCACCATTAGTTTCGGGAGAACGTAAGGTTAAATTGTTATTGAGTTCGATATCATTAGCAACGGTTATCGTTCCATTACTATCTTCTCTGCCAATGATTGTGTTAGCGTCTTCGGAAATATTACTTAACTCTGTCTGAGAAATATTTAAATTTCCTTCTATATTCTGTGTAGGAGCAATATTAATATCTGTAACAGCGGATTCTGGTTGTAAAGTAACGTTATCGCCTGCTACTATGGCAAAATTCATATCGTCTCCAGTAAGGGTGACATCATTACTCGTACTGATAGCACCAGTAAGTTCTAATGCGGTAGCCCCAACTGTATCAGTCGTTCCTGAAATTGCGATCGCGCCATTACTAGAACCAACAATAGTACCTTGAGTATTCACACCGACAGAACCCGAAACATTACCAACAGAGGTACTATTTCCTGTAATAGTTATATTGCCATTTTCTGAAGCAATCTGACCGCCTAAAGTTTCTACCCCAATGTCTCCAGCACTATTTCCCGTAATGGTTATAGTGCCGTTTTCCGAAGCGGTTAATTGTGCGCCAGTAATATTTACGCCATCCTGTAAATCACCCGTTCCCGAAATTACAATATTACCCGTACCAGAGTTAATATCTTCTAAAATCAGAACACCAGCATCGTCTGCACTATTACCACTGATGTTAATATCACCGCCAGTTGTAGAGATAGGATTATTTACTTCGACTCTACCCGAACCATTACTATCTGCATCTCCTGTTAAAGTAACGTTTCCTCCTGTTGTGGTGATATTAGCATTGACATTAATATTGTTATTGGCTTGAGCCGTTAATCCAACTCCAGCATTGGTTATATTTACAGGCTGACTAAAAGTAATATCGTTATTGGCTTGTAAGGTTACGTTGCTAGTAGCGTTATTAATAGCAGTATTTTCTATTCTAGTTATAGAATTTGTCGGATCGAGGTCTGGGTCGCTAAATTCATCTACATCCCCTAAATTGGTGGTAGTATTTCCATAACCAGAACCATAACCAGAACCTACAATCTCTATATTAGTTGGATCGAGTAATAACTCTCCCAGGTTACCATTAGGAGCAAAAGTATCTACTGCCCCGTTAAAAATTAGATTTTGTTTACCTGATACTTCAACAAAACCCCCATCACCAATAATATTACCACCACGGGCTGAGATATTGCCGTAAAATCCAGTTGTCTCATCTGCCCAAACTATTACTTTCCCGCCATCGCCATTTTGTAAAGCATCTGCTTTTATTTCTGAATTACTATCAACTAAAGTAACATCGGCATTGGGTACTGTACCCTCTCCTTTATAATCTCCACCTACTAATACTTCACCACCTCCATTATTTCCAAAAGCATCTACATTTGCATCAATTAAACCAACTTTATCCCCTAATAGGTGTGCTTCTCCACCAACGCCATCAGTATTACTAACATCAACTGTACCTGAAACTATATTAGTACCCAGTTCATTAGGAATTACAGTATTAGAATTGACGACTGTAACATCATCATTAGCTGCGACTTCTAACCCTGTATCTACATCTACTGGTAATCCTCGTAATAAGTTAGGAAGATCGATCGCCCGAATGGCTAAAGGTTGCCCATTTTCATCTTGGGGTACAGCTATTTCAATGCTTAATAGTTGTCCTTCTTGGGAAATGCGGATACGGTTTGTTCCTGGTACGGCTGCAACTGTTATATTTCCGCCTTCTGTCTCAATAGTGCCTGTATTTATAACTGTACCACCAGTTAAGGAGATATTACTATCATCAGCTGCTTTTAAATCCCCTGCATTAATAATTATTCCCGATTCTGAGTTGGCAAAGTTAAAACTATTTGGATTTCCGACAAGATTGAGATAGTCATTTGTTCCTACTGCATTAAACCAACCATTCCCAAAACCAATTCCTGTTGCCGTAGTAGCAGTAAAGTCTCCAGGGACATTTAAACTAGCATTATTGCCAAAGATAATCCCCGAAGGATTCATTAAAAATAGGTTAGAGTTGCCCCCTGTAACTTGGATTAAGCCATTGATCATAGAAGGATTACCGCCATTAATGCGACCTAATATATTCTGAATGTTGGGATTAGATAAGAAATTGACAATTTCTCCTGCATCTAAGCCAAATTCTTGGAAACTATGAAAGAGGTTTTTTCCATCCCCTGATAATGTACCACCATCGATATTGAAAGTATTACCATCTTTAGTAATAACAGTCATTGTCCCATCATTGTTGGGAATAATCTGTTGTGCGGATGCAGGTTGAAAGGCGATCGCAGCCGTAAATGGTAATGTAGCTATTAGGGTTGCTGCGGTTTTGAGGAAATTACGCCCCCTAAATCCCCCAACTTCGGGGGACTTTTCCTTCTCTTCCCCCCACCGTTGGGGGGCTAGGGGGGCAAAAATTGAATCTTGTCGCCCCCTCAATTCCCCAAGATTGGTGAACTTTGCGATCTCTTCTCCCCATAGTTGGGCAAACACTTTGGTTTCTTTCTTCCTTAAATAAAAGCGATCGCCTTCTACTTTTAGAATATAAGTATCTGCTAATCCCCTACGTTGTAAAGCTTGATTAATAGCTTGTTGAGAACTTTGAATTTGCTCTTTTCTTTGGCGATAGCTAATATTTTTTCCATGGTAACGATAGTAATAAAGTACTTTTGAGATTCGTTTAAATTTAGTTACTTCTGATAACCGCAAACACAAGTCATAATCATAAGCATATTCACAATTAGTATTAATCCCGCCTATTTTTTCATAAACTTCGCGTCGGATCAGACGAAAATGGAATGTCATAAAATCCACTAATAATCTTTGAGGCGAATAGGGAATATTGCAGCGTTTTCCTTTTCCTAGAATTTTTCCTCGACTATTAACATCATAGTAATCTGTATAGACCATGCCAACTCCTAGATTACTATCTAATACCCTTGCCGTCTCTGCTAAAGCTGTATCGGCAATCCAATCATCACTATCTACCCAACCGATATAATCTCCTGTAGTTGCATCAATAGCTTGTTTTCTGGCTTTAGCTACTCCCTGATGAGTTGCAGCAATTACCTTAATTCTGTCATCTTGTTGTTCGTATTCGCGGGCAATTTCTACAGAATTATCCGTTGAACCGTCATCCCAGATTAATAATTCCCAATCTATTCTAGTTTGTTCTAAAATACTCGCGATCGCTTTTTTTAAATAACGTTCTCGATTATAGTTAACAATAATAAGAGAGATCATAAGTATTACTCCTAAAGTTTTTTATAAGTTTTAATAATTACCAACCACCAACCACTAACTGGGCGCAAGCCTTGCGCCCCTACCTATTAACCACTAATAAAGGCGCAATATATTTCTGATAATTGGGACTGTTTCGATCGGTATCTATGGTTAATAAACTTTCTACGCCATCGACTTGTAACCGCGCTAAATATTCTCCTGGCGCAATGGGGGAAATCTCTGTAATAATGCGGTCTGTATCTGCTTCTTGTGGAGGGATTTTAAAGACATATTCTCGATCGCGTTCTCCTGTAGTAGAATTCAAAATCAAATTCAAACGTTGATTTTTGCCTAGAGTGGGTTGAGCTATAATCCTAACTCTGACAGTATATTGTTCATCTCCTATTGGTCTTATGGCTTCTACTACGAGCTTCTGGAGTGTAGGAAGTATTACCAAAGGAAATACATTAGATTCATTAATTCTCTGTTGTCGCTCGTTTTGTTTTAATACTTGAATTCCTTGAACTCCTGCGCGTAAATCACGGTTGGGAATAGTGCTTAAATCAACAATAATTTTGTCATCGCTTACTGATTGAGGAATCACATCAACTCCCCTAATCCGTACTAAATTATTAGTGCCTTGCAATCTCAATCCTTCGATCGCGATCGTACTATTAGCTAATATCAATCTATCTTCTGCTGACTGCCATACTTCCGTAGTGCGATCGAGAGAAGTAACTTTGTTAATTACGGGTTTTTGGGGAGTAATACCAAATCTCGGTTCTCTTACAGGTAAGGCACGACGAGGAATATCCTGACTCTCAATTAAAACCACACTACCTTGATAGGCCAAAGAAAGACTATAGGGAGTTTGAAAAAATATTGACCAAATTTTGGATAAATCTTCTGTAGATAAACCTAAGGGTGCAAACTTCACTAACTCTACTTGATGGGGTAGATCGGATTCTCGCAAATAACGAAAACTAGAATCTTCTAAAGTATTACGGATTGCCTCTGGCTTTAAGATAGGTTGAGAATGCATAGTCCGTACTACACTCCCCAATAACCTTTGTGGCTCTAATTCCACTTCGTTACCATAACAAGTAATAATATAATTGAGTTCCAAAGCAATACGAGGACGTTGTTGTAACTCCCCTGTGGATCGTCTTCCAGGTAAATCTTGATTGCGCCAATTTAAAGGTGCAACTCGATATAAAAAGATATTTACCCCAGTTTCAGGAATTCCTCGTCCCACATTATCGGGTCGAACAGTAGTAACCCTCGCCCCTTCTACATCTGCTTGGACAGTATCTTGTAAAATTCTTTGTAAAGTTGCCGTTACTGTGGCAATAGCTAAATAATTGCTCATAATCTGGGAGGTAACAGGTAATAAGTAATGAGTAACTCGTCATTAAGTCATAAGTTTTAACGACTTGCTACTTGCTACTTTTTTTAATCTTCCAAGTCAAAGGTAAGCTTAACAGTCTGGCTACGTCCAAAGGCGATGGTATCTCCTGGGTTTAATTTTTGACGGAAACGACTACCAGACTGAAGTTCTGTTCCATTAAGCCATGTTCCATTTGCACTGCCAGCATCTTCAAGGTAATAAACTTCATTATCGAGATGGATAGCAGCATGAACGCGAGAAACTAAGTCTGCATTATTGATACCAGATAGATCGATTTGTACGGGAAATTCATCATTAAGTCTGCCGATGTAAGCAGTTTTTTCTTCTGAAGGTATAACGAATTTTTCTCCTGTCTCTCGATCGATTAGTACGGCTGTTGGTAATTCTGGTAATTCTAGGGTAGTAGGAGGAGAAACTATGGGTTGTATTGGTTCTTCTATTATTTCCAAACGAGTGGCAGGAGCTACAGGCATAGAGGAGGTTGACTCTTCAGGTTCTTCTTTGTCGGTTGATTCTGCTTCTGACTGCAATGAGGTATCCATTTCTACTACATCAGAAGATTCTTCACTACTCGAAGCTTCAGCAGAATGTTCTTCACTAAATGTAACTTCACTTTCATTACTCCAAACTTCGGCAGGAGATTCTTCCCCTGCTGCGTTATCTTCTTCTACAGAAGAGAAAGTATCGAGCATTAGCTCTTCCCCGCATTCATCACAATAAGCAGCATCTTCTTGGTTTTCATGACCGCAGCTATTACAAATAATTGACATTTTACTACTCCTAAAGTTTGGAAAATATTGATTTAGTTTTTGCTTACAATTAATAAGCTTAGTTAAACTCCTCGATACTCTATTCCCTATAAATTGAAAAATATTCAAAGCACAATACAAATTTTAAATCTATTATGACTATATTTTTAAGCGATCGACAAATGTAATTTATCAATTAGTAAACAAAGGTTAAATTAAGCAAGATTGCTTACTTTTTATTACTCTCTAATTTTCTTAATTTCTTTAACCCATTTTTGTCTTTCGTAATGCTCTAAATTTAAGATATCTTCTCGTTGCCAATGAAAATTATATGCTACATAAGCTACCTCTTCATAGAGTTGGGACGAAGGGTAGCTTATTACTCCCCCGCTAGTGCTAACTCCACTTTTAATTGCTGTTGACAATGGGGGCATTGTAAAGTGATATCAGCTTCTTGATGTTGATTAATACGATTGTAAAATTCTCTCAGATATGCCAAATCTAAAACTGATAGATCTTCTAATAACTGAGGAGTTATATCGCATATATCTCCTAATTTAGTAATTACTAAACTAAGACAAATTAAGACTCCATAAGCTTGATTATTTTTAACTCTAATATCATTTTGAATGGTTATTTCATCTCTGGCAGTAGCTAAACGCATTGTTCCTTGCCGATAATTAATTTGGTTATTAACTGTCAAGCCACGAGGTAAGATAAAGTTAAATTCAGTCATGTTCTTCAAAATTTAAGAGTGCGTATTGGTTGGAGTAATCATAAAAAAAACTAACCACTAACTGAAATCGCCTCTCCATTATTATTACTATGTTTATCTTCTAATGTAGATAAGCCATTAATATGACGATAAAAATGCTGTAAATAATTAAGATCTTCGGCAAAAAAATCTTCTATCGTCGAAGGATTGATTATTTCTAAAGCACCTAATTTAACAATAACTCTAGCTAAAATAATCATGGTAGCATAAGCAGGATTACTTTTAACTCTAGGGTCTTTTAAGGGAGCTATTTCATCTCTGGCACGAGATAATCTCATAATACCTTTACGATGAAGATTGCCTTCTTCATCTAAATATCCTTTTGGCAAAGTAAATTCAAATTCTGTCTGTAACATTTAATTGTTAACTATTAATAGGAACTCGCTTAAACACTTCACAAGCTATTTCCAATTCTTCGATTTCATAATCTGCACTAGAAGCAGTAAGATCGGAAATTTTGTAACTAGTAGCCCAACCATTAAGAAATTGAAATTGAGCTTGAGTTTCGCCTTTTTGGTTATAAATTTTTAGTGAGCCATCTCTCCTTTGTTTTGCCCAATTACCTTTTTGAGTTTCTTCAAACCACTTCCACAATGTAAGAGAAGAAATCATCCCCCGACTCAAGACAATATTATTAGTTTTGACATTACCAGGTATCTTTGTCCGCATCACCATTCCTTTTTCGGCTCTCCCCCATTTATTGGGGGTGACTTCGCAGACTTCAATCACTTCTTGACTACATTTAAAACCCTTACAATCCATAAAAATGCCATCTACAGATTGATTACTACCATCTAGACTTAGTTCTAAATAGAATCGGGAGGCGGTTAAAATTTCTGGATGAGACATGACGAGGAATGAAAAATGAGGAATGAGGAATAGTTAATAGTTAATAGGAACAATGAACTACTAACTACTAACAACTAACTACTAACTAACCCGCTTGATACCTTCGTGAACTATGGTGATAGTTTCGTTAGCTACATCATTAGAACCTGCTTCTAGTTTAGGTCCTTCGTATTTGGTAGGATAGCAGTTTTCTAAATTCCAGCGTGCTTGCTCTGAAGCAGATTGGTCATAAACTACAATGGAGGCTGTTTTACGATTTTCTGACCATGAGGACTGCCCACCAGAGTTTTTATTACAGTCTTCGTACCATTTATAAAGGTCTGTATTATTAGTCGCTACTATTTTTACAGTAACAGGACTAAACTTGACCCTGGTGGGAGTAGCTTGTCTGAGGTTAACTGCTTGTTTTCCCGAGCCTAAAACCTTATCGCCTCCTGCTGCGGGAGTTTCACTGCTTAAGCCACTTACTTCCAAAATCATTTTGTCGGTAAGTCCATCGGCTTCAAAGTAAAACCGACAATTTACCAATAGTTCATCTGGTGCTCCGTTTGCCATTATTTTTCCTCCTGATTACTAATTACTGATTACTGAGAACGGTGATTACTGTTAGATTACGCGCCATCGCTACTATTCCATTGAGAAATACGGAAGATGACAAATTCAGCAGGGCGAACGGGACAAACGCCGATTTCTACATACAAACGCCCTAGCATCATGGTTTCTGGGGTATTGAGTTCGCTATCGCATTTGACATAAAAAGCCTGTTCGGGAGATGCGCCAAACAATGCTCCTTCGCGCCAAAGTCTTTCTAAAAAGTTACTGACAACTCTGGTAACTCTTGCCCATAGATCTTCATCGTTGGGTTCAAAGACTACCCATTGTGTACCTAGTTCGATCGATTTTTCGATATAGCTAATTAAGCGACGCACATTGATATAACGCCATTCAGTAATGTCTGGTTCGACTAGAGTCCTCGCACCCCAAATACGAATACCCCGATTGGGAAAGGAACGAATACAATTAATACCTTTAGGATTCAATAGTTCTTGTTCGCGAAAATTCGTTTCGTAAGCTAACCCGATGACACCACGAGGAATTTCGTTGGCAGGAGCTTTATAGACACCTCTAGTTTCGTCAGTGCGAGACCAGACTCCCATCACATGGCCACAGGGGGGTATATTAATTGATTTACCAGTTTTGGGGTTTGTGGTGGTAACCCAAGGATAGTAAAGGGCTGCAAACATGGAACGTAGTTTAGAATCTTCTAGCCACTGAGCTACTTCTTGAGGTTTTACTTTGTCGGGAGGAGGATCTAAAACGACCATTCTATTAGGGGGATTAGGGATACTACCGTTCATTGAGCCTTCGCAGAGACCTATTTGCATTCCTATAATGTCGTGGACTTGCTCGAGGCTGATTAATCCCTCTTCATAGACTCTCATCAGATCGGGACAAGCTAAAATGTTGATTTCATCGATTTCAAACATTCCCTGTACTCCTGTTCTGTCATTCTGACTCCCTTTCATATTTTTGGTGAGATTGTTGGGAGTCGATGCTACTTGAGGGAGATTTAATTGAAACGAGCCATTGACTGGTCTACGAGCCAATGGTCTTCCTCCCTGAGAAATATCTGCTATTTGCAGTAATTGGGATTGGGCAACGCGATTAACTACGTAGTCCCCTACTTGAGTATCGATTTCTCGATTCATAGTCAGGTGATCGAATTGTTCGAGAAGGCGATCGCCGTGTTTGAGCTTAATTGTAAAAAATTCTCCTGTATTTTCAGGTGCTTCTCCCTCAGTTGGTTTGGGTACACCATCTTCTATTTCAATAGTTAGTGAGGGTAAATTGGCTCTTGGTGTTTTAAATCCCAAACGTAGAGAAGGACGATTTCTCCCACGAGTCGAAATTTCTAATCCTGTTTGTTCTGGAGTTGGTTGCTTCCCTGGTAGATGAGTCCCTACACTACAAATCCAGCAGCGTCCTCCACCATTGAGAAAAAAGCCATTAACGGCAAAGGGTAAATAGGCATTAAAGTCAGTAAAACCGTCAGAGTTAGGACGACCAAAATAATTTAGATACTGACTCCAAT
The DNA here is from genome assembly GCA_051439545.1 of Xenococcaceae cyanobacterium. Classification (GTDB taxonomy): domain Bacteria; phylum Cyanobacteriota; class Cyanobacteriia; order Cyanobacteriales; family Xenococcaceae; genus JASJDJ01. The sequence continues at coordinate 52,010 of JBFRWK010000030.1, forward strand.
TAGTCACTAATATGGGTTTATATAGTTCTGCACCGTTACGAATATCTTCAGTGAATCCAACGAAGCCAGCTACGTTTGTAGAAACCCCTTCTATGGGACGACTACCTTGGTTGATTTCTTCGACATAAACACCAGGTGCAAAATAATCTAGTCTAGGCATATGAATTTATCCTTGAATATAAGAATCGTAAAAATTAGACTAAGGTTGAAGTTTGGCTACCACAAAGACAGCAACGATCGCTTAACTTGCCAATAGATCGACGCTTTTTTAAAATCAGCTTAAAGGTAATGTGTAGAATATGTCATTATACTTTGGTCTAAATAAAGTAGATCGCTTTATTTATCAGCCTTTTGACGATCGCTGCACCAGCTTAAATAATTTCTATTCTAAATATTACTTTATGTTCTCTGCCAAATTCTAAGCGATCGCCTGTCTTGAGAGGGTATGATTGTTGAGGAGTTAGGCTTTTACCATTGAGAATTGTTCCGTTGGTGCTGTTATCATCTACAATCGTAAAGCTGTTGTTGTAACTATCCCAGGTAACATAGGCATGAAAGCGGGAAACTCTCTCTGCAAAGGGAATATTACTAATATCGATGACAGGACGATCGCAGGGGATGCCATCTTGACGACCTAAATACATTTTATTCATGGCACTATTGCGATCGATAGTAAAAGTCTCACTAGAATTGGTGTGAACTAACCTAAGACTAGCATTAGGAACTTCGACAACGGTACGACTAGGCGCATTACTATAAGATGGGGGTGATGCAACACTAGACTCAGTTTCTAAAAGATTGTAGGATTCAGATTCAGATGTATCGTTATAACTACTTATTTCCATATTTAGTGGTTCACCACAATAAGGACAACAATCCCCTTCTGGAACTGCTCTTTCAAAGTAGTCGCATACAGGATTCATACATTTAACTATTGCCATTGTTAATTTTTAAGTTAATTTCTAAATATTAGATTTACAGATAAATTTATTGTTTATTTTACTTACAATCTTTTTCACTCAATTCTAAGGGAATAAGATTTTTATGGGACAAGTGACACTGAAATTCTTTGGTTTTGAAAATTTCGGTAATTTTGTCTCCTAGCTTTAAGTTATCCTTCTTATCGTTGTTGAGATAAAGTAAATTCAAAGAGAAGGCTAGAGGATATTGACCATTACGAAAAACCGCTTCGTTAAGCTGATATTTCTGTTTATCTTTTTTGCAATCTAACTCTTGAAAAAGATTAACTCCTGTTGCGTCTTTTTTCTTGATTAGCATAGGAAACCAATCTTCAGATTTTGTCACCACAGCAAGAGGATAACCATTACATTGTTTATAGGCTATAGATTGAAAATCAAAGCCGATGCCTGCTATTCTTGTCCCTTCTGTGGTAACGCCTTGTTCCCATAATTCTCTAATGTCGATAAGAGTAGAATAATTTTGAGGTTTTTGAATTTTCCCAGAATCGATCGCTTGCTCAAATTCGGCAATTTCTTCTTCGCGATCTGCAAATACTAATTGTTTAAACATTTCGATCGCATAATCATCTTTAGGTATAAAAGCTTGTATTTTAAGATTTTTAGGAATATCTGAATCTATTTCATGCCAATAATCTATTTTACCTGTATAAATATTCCTTAATTGCTCCAGGGTGATTTTTTGCGCTAAATAACTGCCTATTTGATCGCAATTCTCACATTCAACAAAAGGAACGTAAACGAGTAAACCATCATGAGCAATTATTTTATTAAATACTTCTTGTCCATCTTGGCGATAAAATTTATTTTTGTATTGACTGGGATTAAAATTAATTAAGGCAGAATTAATTGTTCCAGGTTCTAGCTCATTAATTAATTCTTCCTGACTATTAAATATCTTGCTAGGTGTGAGATTTATTTCATGTATTTGATTGATGATTGCTATAAAGTTATCACTATCGGCATCTATACTACAAAAACCTTTATAAGTATTTTTATAAGTTTTATTGATTTCAAAAATATCTGCTAACTTTTCTGATGTCACTGTGCTATAAGTGAATTTACCATTGGGTACTTTTTTAACATCTTGAATACATTTAACTATAGATAGGGATGGAGGTGTTTCTGTGGTTTTATTCATTACTTTCCAAATTACTCCTCCTAATAAAATAATCACTACCGAAACGATCGCCCAAATTAACCAATTACTATCTTTTTCTTCTGAATCTGTTGGTTCTAAATATAGTGGAGTAGCAGAATCTAAATTAGCAGGATTTAGTATCAGTTGGCGTAATTCTCTTCTAGCAGTAACAGCATCATTAAAACGAGAATTTAAACCAATAAGTCTGATTAAAAAATTTTTAACTGGAGATGAAATACCCCGCCAATTAGATTCATTACGAGGATTGAGAGGATAACTGGTTTGAGAGGTAATTTCTTTGGCTGCGAGGAGATATAAACCAATGTTTCCTAAGGCAACTAAATCATCGATTACTCTTTTATTAGATACTCGCTCAATTTGGGGATCGAATAAGTCTTCCCAATCAGATAAATCCCATAGATAAACTAAAAATCCTACTTCTGTCTGACTGATTAACAGACTGTCTAAACTAAGATTACCGTGAACTAGTCCTGGTTGAATATTTCCTGAAGTAAATTGCCAACGATGAGAGTGTAAAAAATCTAAACTTTGTAATACCTGATCTAATAATTTAAGTACTTGCTCTTGCTCCATTCTTCCTTGTTGTGCTAAGTAAGTTTTAAGATTGGGTAAGGCTGCTAAATTATTAGAAGTAATCAGATAACAACGGTCTCGATCGCTGTCTTTAATACCTTCTTTGGGAATAATTAAACGAAAATCAGATGGTATACTTGCTGCTACTTGAAAATTTACTGTTCTTTCAAAAATCTCTTTTTTCTGCTGTCTAGTTGTTTCTGAAGGAAAACTACGACGAGGTAAGAGATATTCTTTAATGACGATCGATTGACCATTAGTTTGTTGTGTTGCTGCATAGATGCGTCCGTTGCCTTGTCTGCCGAGAAAGCGGGTTATTTGATAAGTTCCTTTTCTGCCTCTAATTTCTTTATGAACGGGTAATTGAGCAGGAAAACCACATTTAGAGCAAAATTTGGCTGAAGGTGCTTTTTTTAGGGTTTCTAATGGTCGATCGCATCCTAACGGATTATTGCGATCGCATTTGTCGTAGTGAAAATAGAGATTAGGTAAAGGTGCAAAAATGTAATCTTGGGTACGATCTACTACACTAACTCGATCGAAAGCAGAAGCTGATTCACCTTGAGGGATTTCCAGATTTTCTAATTTACGCCTACCCCGATTAAATAAAGAGTTGGCGAGTGCTTTTCTTCCCTGCTTTTTCAGAGGATTAAATCTTAGTAGGGATCTAGTCTTTCTAAAATTTTGCTGTATAGGTGCAATTATATTTTTGAGTTTCATAAATATTACTACAAACAATTTCTTAAAGCTTGTTCCAACTCTTCAATATTTTTAAATCTATCTTGAGGAGATTTTTCTAAGCATTTCATCACGATATTTTCTAGGTTTAGCGGTATATTTTCACAACCTGGTTGTTCTTTTAAAGGAATGGCAGTTTCTCGACGATGAGCAACACTCCAATCTGCATTGGTGGTATCAGAATCATCTTTTAGATTGTAAGGATTATTGCCACTAAGCATTTCATACAAAACCATTCCTAGACTGTAAATATCAGTTCTTGAGTCGATACTTATGCCACGACATTGTTCGGGAGATGCGTAGCGATAAGTCCCAATAAAGGTGTTTACCATAGTTAATGATGTCTTTGTGTCGTTTTCTTCTTCAATTTTTTTGGCAATTCCGAAATCAATAATTTTGACTATTTCTCCTACTGTCGATCCAGATACCAAGAAAATATTGTCTGGTTTTAAATCGCGGTGGATAATACCTTGGTTATGAGCATATTTGAGTCCATAACAAATTTTTAATCCGATTTTTAAAGCCAAATTAGGATCGAGTTGGTTATTTTCATCAAGTAATTGCTTTAGGGTTTGTCCGACAAAATATTCCATGACATAAAAAGGATCGCCAGAAAAAGGCGATCGTTGTGGAGTTAAGCCAAAGTCAGTGATTTGAATTATATTCGGATGGTTTAAAATACATAAACTTTCTACTTCTCTGGTAAACCGTTTATTTAAATGTTGGTTATTAGCAGAAGAGTAGCTGGTCATAATTTTAATTGCTACTTTTTTATTACTCAGCTTTTTATCTAAAGCTATATATACTTTGCTCATCCCCCCTTGTCCTAAGAGTTTTTGTAATAAGTAGCGATCGCTATCTCCAACAGTTTGACCAACAAAGGGGTCTTCTGGTCTTCTAAAAGCAGGACGTTTACTAGGGTTGGTGAGTTTTTCGACCACAGTTCTGAGGGGTTCTCTTTCTGTCTCTGGAATACTATCGATTAATTTTTCGACAACAGTTCTGAGGGGTTTTCTTTCTGTCTCTGGAGTATTATCGATTAGTCTTTCGACAACAGTAGCTAAAGGTTCTCTTTCCCTTTCAGGAGCAATATCTGTAAGTCTTTCGACAACAGTTCTGAGGGGTTTTCTTTCTGTCTCTGGAGTATTATCGATTAATCTTTCGACAACAGTTCTGAGAGGTTCTCTTTCTGCTTCAGGAGTACGATCGATTAGTCTTTCGACAACAGTAGCTAGAGGTTCTGTTTCTCTTGTTGACGTTCGGTTTGAGGCGGGAATAATGGGGTTGTCTACTAGTAGAGGACTAAACTTAGAATCTATTGCCTTGACCAAAACACCAGCAAAGGTGACACTAAACATAGCAGGAATTAAAGGTATCCATCCTTGCTGAGTAAAAAGTAACCAACAACTACATCCTAAAATGGCGATCGCAATTCCTATCCCGCCAACAAATATACTAATAGGACGTATCCCCAACGCAATTATACTTCCTACTATGCCCCAAGCTATAATCCATAACCATTCTACTGGTTCAGTCCAAGTCCAAATTTGGGGTTGTCGATCTAATACATTACTCAAAAGTTGACTAATTATCCATCCATGAATAAAAACACCTGGACGAAAACCAAAAGGAGTTTGATGGATATCTTCTTTGGTAGTGTATCCAATCAACACAATTTTATTTTTAAATTGTTGTGGTGAAATCTCATTGTCTAATACTTTGGTTAAAGAGATTATTTCTCCTGGTTGAGTATAACCATAATCGATTAAATGCTGATAAATACTAGGGTTTAGGTTTTGATAGCTGCCAGTTTTTGGTTGAAGTGGCTTAAAAGTTACAGATTTGAATTGGACTTCACCTTCAGAAATTTTAGTTATATCCAAAAATTCCCTAACATCGGGATTGGCATTAGGTAACAAAGTCTCAATTTGTTGTGCTTGTACATAACTTAAAGCAGTTATAAAACTAAAAGAAAAAGGAACAGTACAAAGATAATCTCCCGAACTTGCATCAAATTGACCCTCAGAATCAATCTTACTAGTATTTACTGGAATACTCGTAATAGAAGCGCGTCTTACTAATTCTCCCCCAAATATATTTTGCGGATCGGTTTCTAAATCTACAAAACCAACTGCACTGTCTAGATCGATTACAGGAGGAGGTGCAATTCCATTAGGTTTATTTTCTGACGGTAAAGCACAAGGAAAAATAATTGGTTTAATTGCAGTTTCTAGAGGTTCATAAATATTATTAACATATTTGATTAGTTCTTCTTTGCCTTCGCCAATAGGGATATCTCGAATAATATCAACGCCAATTGCTCTTGGTTGGTACTGTTTAATTGTTGCTAAAACTTGCTGGAGAGTAGCATCACTAATTTTATCGCTATTGAGTTTTTGTAAAGTATTGTCATCAATCCCCACGATCGCGATTCTTTCGTCTAAGCCAGATTTAGCATCTAGCCTAACTAAAAAATCATAGGCTAATAATTCTATTTGCTCAAAACTTCCTTGATATCGTAAACCAATTATGAATCCTGGTACTACCATACCAGCGATAATCCCTAAGATAATCTTTTTGAGATTTAATTTATGCAGCATTTTTGCAGTTTGTTAAACAGATGAAGAGCAATTTCACGACTAGGTTAGTTCTAAAAGTTGAAAATTGTCTACTGTCTATCTTTAATTTTTAAAACTTTTTGTTTAATTTCCCAAAGAAAATCGATAAGGCCTAAAGTTAAGTATTGTTAAAAAATAATATTAGATTTAAAAGGTAACATCTGGGCAGAAAATCTGCAATAAAGTAGGACAAAAGTATCTTTTACCTTACTTAAAAATAAGTAAATCAAACCATATCTCTTTTGAAATTCGTAATTTTAAGAAAACAGTTTAAAGTAATTAAGTATTATTACGGTTGTAAAATTAATTAGGGTAGTGATTAAATTTATCTGTATTAAATCGATCGACACTTATTTTGAATATTATTACGAGTAAATAATTAATTATTTGTTCTTAATATTAAGTCAATAGTAAACACTGTAATTTCCACAATGATTTTTTCTTCAGAAAAATTATATACAATCTCAAAAAAAAAAGTAATATCAATAATTATTATTGATGACAATCGGGAATTTAGAAATAATCTTAAAACACTTTTACAATTATATAGTCAAAATAATTCCTTCTCGTTTAAAGTAGTAGCAGATAGTAATTCTATAGCGGAAGGAAAATTACTAATAGAAAAATATCAGCCTCAAATTCTATTACTAGACTTAGAATTACGGCAAGAAAGGGGGTTAGATCTTCTTGAGTACTTATCAACAATAAAATGTCAGACAAAAACTTTGATTTTATCTGCTCATGAAGAAGAAGAAATAATTTTTAAATCTATGGTTTTGGGGGCTAAAGGATATATTTTTAAATCGAATGTTGTCAGTCAACTAAGAGAAGCTATTAATACTATGATCAATGCCAAAATATATTTACCTCCTGAAGTAGCCACAAGATTTTTTAGGTCATTTGAATATTATGCGAATAACTTTATCGAACTAGAAAAAAATGAAAACAATCGGGAGAATGATTATCATCTTACCCATAGAGAAAAAGACGTTTTGGGTTATTTGATCCAAGGTTTATCTAATGAGGAAATTGCTAGAGAATTATATGTGACTATTGCTACAGTTAAGGCTCATCTCGGTTCGATCTTTAGTAAATTTTGTGTCAAAAATAGAACTCAAGCTATCGTGATAGCCCTCAAAGAAAATATTATCTAAATAGTTTTTCATTGTCGATGTAGCTCGTATTTGTTTGCTAACTGATTTAGTTTCTTAGCCAGTTGATTATCCTTACCATATTCATCAATAAGATCGGCGTATCTTTTGTTTACTTTTTTTTGTACGCGATCGTATTGTTTTTTGATAAATTCCATTAACTTGTTTTCATCTATATCTCGAAAATCAGGAAGAGGAGGGTTTTTATAAATTAAGATCCAGTATTTTAAAGCACGGTTAGCATCTCGATAAAATTGTTCGGGATTTTCTTTACTTTTCCCTAATATTTCTTTCGCTTCTGCTAAAAATTCATGAATAGGTTTATGGCAACGTCTCTCTCGATCGACATCGTAAATACCCTTATTATATAAAAATATATGATAAGCTTCGTGGCGAATAGTATTGATAAAGCTGTTAAAAGGAAGCTTAAAAAGTTGAGGATAAAATTTAATAAAAGTTTGGTCTATACTATTATCATCTTTTAAAGTGTAGTTGGCAGCAGCATTTCTATCTATTTCGGTGTTATGAATATATTTTAGCTTGGCATTATGGGTGTTGATTTTATAAGATTTGATAGCATATTTAACTAAAATCATTCTGACCGACTCAAGACTTTTACCCTGCTTGCCATTGCGGTATTGATAATATAGTTTCCTTAACTTATTTTTTCTAATTCTTTTTTTTACTTTGAGTTGAGATTTACACTGTATAGGGCTGGAAATAGGTAAACTCTGTAAATTTAAATTAACATGGTTCTGCTTTTGAAAAAGATTACTCGTTCCGCTTTCGCGAACTTTATTACTTTTGATAGAGTGACGAGCTAAACTAGTTTGTATCTTGAGAATAGAGGATTGATTTTTATGAAGACGAGTTTTTATTTTATAAGCCATTTTAATTTATATTGATTTTTTCTTCTTACACTTAATTCTAGCTTGTCAAAATACTCAAGTATGGTAAAAAGCTTTATGAATGAATTATCCGCTACGAATATTAGTTTAATTTGGTCTAAGTTTTGGAATTTATTTTTTATTCCCTCTGTCCTGTAAGTGTTGCAGATCCCAAAAAACTTACAATTGCTGAGTTGATTACTAGAATTAATTATGATTTAGCTGTTGGTAATTTCGAGCTAGATTTTGCCACTGGCACAATCCGTTATAAAACTAGTATTAATGTTGCAGGGGATTACCTCAGTTATGAAATTATTAGTAATTTGGTAAAAAATAATGTGGCGATGATGGATAAGTATATTACTCAAATTCTAGCTGTTATCGACTCTTAAAAAGAAGAGGGATGAAGAAGTTTAGTATAAATTGATTTTGTGCAATTACTTAGTTGTTTAATCGGACCTTCTTACTATCTTTGCTTGGGAGCATCCCATTTGCTTCATTTACCTCATAACCTTTGTTGTCATTATCTCCAATGACCAGATCGTCTAATTGCTTGTGAACTAGAAAGTCAACTCGATTCAAACGATCGCAGTCGCTTCAAATTATTAAACTAGAAAGAATAGTTAATACTAAAATTTAAGCCATCCTCTTGAATATCATCTGTACGATCGTCTAGATCGACTAAAGGAGGTGCATAATCCAGACGGAGGTTTAAGCCTTCTGCTGGTTGCCATAATAAACCCAGTCCTAAAGCAGCAATAAAATTGTTATCGGGAACTTTATTCGGGTTATTTTCCACATTCCACACTACACCCATATTAAAGAAAGGCGCGATCGCAAAGAGAGGTTTTTCAGCTTCATTAGTGGCTATAGTAATTCTATCCTCAATAGAGAAACGAAAACCGTTATCTCCAGAACGAGCATTCTGTCGATAACCTCTTACAGATTGACCTCCACCAATGGCAAATTGTTCTGAGGGTAATAAACTATGGGGTGTTAGCTGTAAATCGCCTTGAATAATTAAAAAATTATTGTCATTGAGAACTTGGACCCTTTGTATCTGTGCTAACCAACTAACAAATTGACCATCGGGAGTATATTCTCCATTTTGATTGGGAACGTCATTATCCGTAGCATCAAATATATCCACTCCTACCCGCAATAGGGAACGAAAACCCCAAGCACCAGCAGTATCTCTGAGAGTATATTCTTGTCCTAAGTTAAACACGCTAGTACGACTAACTCCATCTGCATCGGGTCCTTCTCCAAAAGGAAAGCCGTTTTGAAACAAAAAAGTTTGGCCATCTCTGTAGGTAAACCCAACCGATAAAGCCAATTCTTCACGGGGATTTAAGATTAAAGGTTGACGATAACTGATGTTGTAAGTCTCTGATTCTCCTGTAATATTGGCACTCTCAAATTCACCGCTTATAACTTCATTACGATCGATACTAACCCCTAAATTGAAAGTACCATTCATACTGTTTAATGGTGCTTGATAGTTAAAACCTAAATTGTAAGTGCCATCAAAAGCTTCAATTCTGGGATTATAAGCAACTTGAAATGTATCGCCAATTCCTGTTAGGTTACGATACCCAAGGTTAAAATTTAGCTTTTCTCCTCCCACACTGGGGGGAGAGTAATTGTCAATCCCAAAACTACCAAAGAAAGACTTAGCTTCGGTAACATTAACAATTAGTTCTGAGGTTTTAGTTTCTGGGTTGGGTTTAAGAGTGGCCTCTATGTTTTCTACTAAAGGATCGCTTTTTAATAAACGTAAACTATCCTCAATATCTTTGGTATTAAAAGGATTAGCAGCAGGATTAAGGCGATCTTCTACATACTTTTTGAGTCGGTTGGTATTTTCTACAATTACCTCGACTTTACCTTCATCTATTAAAATATTACTTGAGTCATATGCTTTAGCACGAGAGCTAATATATCCTTCTTCAATATAAAATTTAGTAATACTTTCAAGAATTTTACTTTTGTTAGCAATTAGCTCGTTTTGATTACTAAATTCAAGTATAATTACTTTGTTTTTTTGAGGACATTCTTGTTTTACAATTGCCTTAGTTTCTGTATCTAAATTAGTTAATAATTTTGTTTCAACAGTTAATTTTTTGGAAACTTCTGGATAATTTTTCTTGAAATATTGTTGAAAATTTTGAGAATTAATAACTGTGCTACAAAAAACTTTTATTTGTACTAAACGAACATTTCGATCTGTTTTAATATTTTCTTGAGCAATAATAAAGTTATCGCCATAAGCTTTATTAATGATCGATCCATTTACACAAGTAGCAAATAAAATCAATCCCGCGGATCTAACAATTTTTAAGTAAATTTGACTATTTAACATGACAATTTCCTAATTGTTTATTACTGTTGCGATCGATAATCTTCTTTAGAAATATTTAGTTATTGCATTGACTCAAGAGCGGAAATATTAATTACGGGTTTTCCGCAAGATAGCAATTTCTTACTACTATGACATTGTCCATAAGGCGAAAATTCTATGGTTGAAGTGAGTTCTAATTTTCGGACGTAAAAAAGCAAGTTAGAAAGTAAACGGCAATTTATTTTCCATACAGGTTTATGAGCTTCAAGTCCAAGGTAATCCATGCCCTTGGGCGAATGAATCTGCGAGTGAATTCGTCAACTTTATACCTAAGTCTAAAGTTAAAACTTAATCTTCTTAGTTAAAGAAATTGCTAATTTTAAGAGATCGATCTACTTTTCAGGAGCTACAAGTTCTTTTTTTCTTTATTATTACTGCGATGAATACTGTTGAGTAGAAGATACAAACACATAAGTTTAATCTGAAAAGCGATCTAGCTGATAGCTAAAAACTAGTTAATCCCTAGTCTATCTAAAATAACTAAAAGTAGCCGTTAACTTCCTAGTGAATATTCCCTTGTCGATTGAAAATAATCTAAGTATAGTTGTACGAGTAAAATTTCTAATAAAAAATTAAATATTTCAATTATGAATGAAACACAAAATTTTACATCTCTCAATTCTGTATTTATAGAAACTTTAGGAAATCAATCTCAAAGTTCTTATTTTGCTTCTCTTCTTTTTATTAGTTATTTTAATGAATTTGGCTTAGAACAAGATTCCGCCGTATTTACCGCTAATGTAAATGACAATTCAGGTATTGTTACTATTGGATACGAAAGTCCTTCTGTAGGACAAGGGACTCTAACCATTGAAGGACAAGAGCAAGACAATAGTGTATTTTTTGATGCTGAGTTTGAATTCGTTGGCATAGATTCTTCTACAACAAACGGTAATCTCAATATTGAGGGAGAAGAACGAGAAAATGCGGTATCTTTCGATGCTAGCTATGAGTTAAATGAAGACGGTGAATCAGAAGACGGTAGTCTGAATTTTACAGCGGAAATAATCGATAGTGAACTTTTTTTTCAAGCCACGCTCAATGGATCTGATGAAGAAGGTTCTGAAGAAATCAGACTGGATTTTCGCGGAACAATAGATAATAATGTGGCAAATGGTATTATTACCAGTGAGACTTTTACCAACGGAATTTCGCAGGGAGAAGTAACAGAAGCTTATTCAGTACAAGTTCCAGAAGAAATTGATAGTACTGAAGAAACTGCATTACAGCTAACTGGTGGAACAGCACAAATCGCTTACGTTGCTTACTATGGAAGACCAGCAGACAGAGGAGGACGTGATTTTTGGAATGAAGTACTTACTGACAATGAAGTCAGTTATGCTCCACGAAAAGGCGATACTTTAACTGGTAGTGAACAAGATGTCTACGATCGCATTGTCAATCAGTTTGGTAATTCAGCAGAAGCAGATCGTCTTTTTGGAGCAATTGAGGGTAATAGAAACAAAGTCAATCGAGTTTATCAATTTGCTTTTAATCGCAATGGTGACCCTGAAGGATTAGACTTTTGGACAGAACAAATAAATAATGGCAATGTTACTCTAGCTACTTTTGCCTTGGAAGTAGCCTTAGGAGCGCAAAACAATGATATTACCGTACTTAACAATAAAATTGACAGTGCCGATCTATTTTCTGATAGCATTGATACACAAGCAAAAATAGATGCCTATAGTGGTTCAGAGGGGGAACTGTTTGGACGAGATTGGCTGAGTGATTTTGGCGATCGAGTTAGTTCCATAGCTGAGGTTAATGAGGCTTTCATGAATTTAATCGCTTGAGGGTGATTATTGTTGCAATTGAGTGAAATTACGGTGTTTCCAGGCATAGTGTAAAATATTAATTCCCAATTCTTGACCAGAGCGAATTTGCTCTCTAGACAAAGATAACTGCTCGTCCAAACCCCATAAACTGGCTAAGTTACCATAAACCATGATGATATTGCGATCGCCTACTATTTGTAAAGCTCGATCGCCTAAACTCTGGGGTAAAGCTGCAAATAGAAATGGTTCTCTTCTGAGATAATGATTTTTAGGTAATGGTTTTAGAGCATAGCCTAATTTTTTGGTAAGTTCCAAAGCCGATTGATTAAAATTCTGAGCATTTAGCAATCCATCGATTAATAGTACACCCCCAGTAGCTAAATATTCTTGTAACACGGCAATTTCTCTGGGGTCTTGGATGGTAGTATTTTCTCCAGTTAAATAGAGGAGATCGTATTCTTTAAGTTTAGGGTCGCTAATAGGTAATAAAGCAACCGATCCGCATCCTTGTAATTGAGGATATAAACCAGAAGTTGCTTTAAATAAATAATCTAAATTAGCAAAATTTTCTCCATAAGCGCGATCTCCGTGACGTAATTGTGCTATTTTTACAGTCTCTAGGGGTTTAATACTCGCTAATTGGCGGTGACGAAAATCGAGATGATTATAGCCAGGACGTAAAATATCTTTAGCTAGACCAATTTTAAGCTCTTGATTAGCAGGAAAGACAATGCGACAAAGTTCTATTTCTAAATCATTAGGGGGTCTAACTTTAACATCCAGACGGAACTTTTCTTGTAACATTTCTTGAGTCGAAGCAACATCCAAATCATCAGGATCGCGATAATCTGCAACTACATAAACAGTAAAAGAATCTTTTTGAGGACGTTTATTGATATGAAGGTTTTGCGGTTGGGGTATTACGATCGGATTTCCCTTCAGATCGATCGCGATACCTGGTTGAATCTGAATTCCTTTACCATCTTTATAAACATCTGGGACATTGCTGTCAGCAGTAATTAACTTCACTCCCAAACCGCAGACAATACCTGGTTGATGCAAAGCTTGATAATGGAAGTTTTGCTTTTGTCGATGATATTGTTGTACCTTGCGCCATCTTTCAGCATTGATTAATAACCCATCAGTAGCGTTGAGTCTTTCAAAAGGATTAATTGCAGGAGTAGGAAGATGAGACATTATTGTTAGTGGTTAGTAGTTAGTAGTTAGTTGTTAGTTGCTTACTTAATTACTGATTACTGTCAACTGATAAGTACACCAGGTAGGTTTTTCGGTTTCGATAATTTGTCTGATTAAAGTTTCGTCTAGAGGGTTTTCGGGAGTCGAACGGAGTCTTATGGTAAAGTGATAGGGACGACCCCCACCTAGTACGGTATCTTCTCCTAAATTGGCACGATTTAAAACAAATCCATCCCCTACAGCTTCTTCAATGCAAATATGTTTTTCTCTTTCGGGTAAATCTTCATCTAGAGGCAAACCTGTATAAAGATGGAGATAAAATCTTAAGCCTTTTTTTGTTCCTCGCCAACGATAAATTGAAACAGCATTACGTATTAGATAACGTTGGCGATCGATGGGAATAGTACTAAGTAGTTCCCAACCGACCCAATGAGCTAGAAAGGGTAATAAGGCTTCAGGTGCAGTAAGAGGGTCTAAATACGCCCACATTGCTTCAAAAGCATCAACCGTAGGCTCAAATGCTTGTTCAAAGACTTTCATCAGCCGACCAATCAGATCGACTTCACGGTAAATACTGGGGAGGAAGTTTAAATATAAACTATCAGGACGCAGATAAAAGTTAAAACCTAACTGTTGTAATTCTCTAGTTGTTTGTAATGGTCGTTGTAGATAGATAGTAACTGTTGCTTGATAATTGAGTTTAATTGCTTCTAAGGGTTGGGTTTCTAGCCAGTCTTGAGGAACATCAAAATAAATTCCCACAAGCATAGTTTTTCTAGCTTCTAATTCGTTTCCTTCTAAACTTAACTGACACCATTCTTGGGGGAAATTACCAATAACTTCTAACTCAATAGTTAAAGATTCTTCTAAAGGATTATAAAGATTTAGGGTCATATAACCCTTTTCCCCTGGAGAAACAATTAACAATGATTCACTGGATGTTTCCAGAATATTAGTAATCGGAATGCGATCGGGTTTTAGGCTATATTTTAGGATAGAAGACATAATCGGGAAGTAATGAGTAGTGAGTAGAGAGTAGTGAGTAGCAAGTAGCGAGTAGTAAACTACTAATCACTAACCACTAACTAATTACTCAGTTAAAAAATGAATGGTGTGACCGGGGTTAGAATAATCTTTCCAAGAACAAATTAAGCCATAACGACCAGGATCGATTACTTGTCTTGGTTCTGCTGGATGGCGTACCCAAGTATTATTTTGTTTGTAAAAAGAATTAAGCATTACTTCTCCAATGTATCTGACTCCTGCAATCTTCTGAAATAGGGCAATAATGTCGGAAATATAAACAGGTCTACCAAATTTCCAGCCCTCCCCTTCTATTCCTCCTGTTAGGGGATTGAGAAACTTATAGAGAGCAATTTTTAACTGTTGACGAATAATCTCTTCGGCGCGATCGTTTTGGTACATGGGTTCTAATCCGATACTAGCGGTGACAGCGACACCTACATAATTGGGTTCTCTAAGCAAAATGCGAACTCCGAGTAACTTTCTTTCGTTGAGATAGTTAAGGGTTTGTTGTCGTAAGAATGGTGTTAAGACTAAATTTTCGGGACTGAGTCCGTCTGATAAATTGTTTCTCTCAGCTTCTGGTATGACTAAAACGCTTACTGTTCCTGCTGTTTCTACTGGAAGACACAATGACCTAGCAATTGAACCTTCTCCAGCTTTGAGGGTTAATACTTCAAAGTCTTCTTTAGTTACAGCGCGATCGCGTGTCCTCAATATCTGCGGTGCGCGTAACATGGCTTGATTTAAAGATTCTGGGTCTGACCCTCCCCTAGCTGGTTGATAATTAGTAACTCTAGAAATATAGGGAATAGCAGATTTTAAAATCTTAAGAGTGCCACTCTCAACATTTCCCTGACGACCACCTCCTGTCCGATAGCAACGCATCCGAATTTCTGCGCCTTTGGGGGGAACACTACCATATTGTTTTTCTAATGTGCCATCTATATTCCCCACCAGTCTGGTGGAATAGTTACCTAATACTGGTAGTTGGGTTTGAGTCGCACGAAATTTAGTTTCTACTACATGACGGGATGGTTCTTGTATTAAAGGACCAAATGCTACTGTACCAGTGAGAGAATCAATAGTGTAGTGGCGATCGCTAGGACTAGAATTAGCAAAATCTCTCACTTCTGTCCAGGTTTGAGGGGGTGAACCAGGAGGAATGACTAATATATGTTCGTCACTCCTTCTATTTAAAACTGGGACATTCTGAAGACTAAAACTCTGTCCTGGTCTTCCATCACTAACTCCTAAAAGTTCATCCCGAATTAAAAAACTCTGTTTAGCAGCAACAGTTCCTCCAACAGCTTGAGTATTAATTCCGACAATTTTAGGCGTTTGGCGATAAATACCCTGACCTTCTGTGGGTTGAGTAAAAACACATTGTAACCAGTAACCCTCATAACCTTGAAAGTCTGTAGAGGTGAGATTGTGAGGCAGATGCAAAATAACCTTTCCTGTAGGAATAGTATTCCCATCTTCAATGGCATTATTAAAACTAAATCCCCCTGTATAGTCGTCTTCTTCTCGCATTAAAATTGATACCCATTCCGTTCCATTCCAAGCCGACCAACTTCGGGGAGGATGGTTGGGGTCAATACCTGTAGGAGTTGCAGACGCGCCTTTAAAAATAACTGCGATCGCATTTCCTGCTAAAGATTGTTGAGAATTTAAAACTAGATAAAAACAATTTCCTACTTCTGGTTGTTCGTTAAACAGAGGTTGTTCTTCTCCTCTCCATTCCCCATTATTTTCTCCGATCCATTGGTTAGTAAATCTATCCCGTAACAAACTCGGGGTATCTTCTAGGGTTTCTGCTGTTAAAAAATGAATTATCTCTGGCTGTCCGATTAATAAATCTTGTTCTGTAGAGAAGATAATCGCGGGTTCTGTTTCCGTTCTTTCTGTGCCAACTTCCGTACCTTGAGGAATCGTATAGGGATAGCTATCAGGTTGAGTTACATAAAAACTAACATCAGTCTGTGCTGGTGCTGGTGGTTGTAGCTTAATTCCCAATAATTCTAAAAAAGTAATATAGTTGCGACGGGGAACTTTATTGAACCGCATTAACATTTGGTCAGTTAGCCAAGCAAACAACTCAACTAAAGTAATACCAGGATCGCTAGGATTAAAATCTGTCCATTCGGGACAATAGCGAGGAATCCTTAAAACACATTCTGCCACTAAATCTTCAAAAGTGCGATCGTCTAAATTTTCTTTTGGTAACATAATTAAGTAATGAGTAATGGGTTATCAACTAACAATTAACTACTAACCACTAATTACTGAAAATTAACCATTCTGAGTCAAATAAAAGGGATAAATTAAACTACGCGGTTCGTAATTACTCTTGAGACGATAGTTAATAATAATGTTGACTCTGCCTAAAATCGGATCGGGTTCGCTAACAACTTCATCTAGATCGATGCGGGGTTCCCAGGTTTCTAAAGCTTCTTGCACATATAATCGCATCAAAAACAAAGTTTTACTATTCATCGGGGCAAAAGTTAACTCTGACAAACGACAACCAAAATCAGGACGATAGCGTCTTTCTCCCAACTCAGTCTGCAAAATGATTAAAATTGCTTCTTTGACTTTTCGATCGGCTGCGCTTAAAGAAATTCCCCCTTGTAAATCTGTTTTTAAGGGGAAACTCCAGCCTGTACCCAGATAGTCTTGCTTGTAAGGCATTAAGGGAAATTTTAGTAACGGTTTTTCCCGTAAGGTAGCAATTGGAATACGCTATGGCATTAACCATAAGGCGAATATTATACTCTCGATCCAAGTCTTAATTGGTTGGTTTAAAAAGACAAGGAGGACAAGAGAGAATAAGTTTAGACTTAAGTATAAAACAAGATAAAACGCCGCCGATCTATTCTATGAAGAGAGTTATTAAACAATTTATCTTAAACTAATGGCTGGAAGACCTGCTGCTCGTTTAGGCGATATGACTGCTCACGGAAGTCCTTTATCTCCTGGGACTGGTAGTCCCAACGTATTAATTGGTAAAAAACCAGCTTGGCGAGGACTACCTACTGCCTCTGTCGGACAACTCCTACAATCTGCCCAAAATGCTATTGAATCTGCCCTAAGAGTTCCCACTTCAACCAACGAGATCGAAAGAGCCAAACATATTACAGATATTGCCCAAGAAGCATCTTCGATGGCGCAGATAATGGGTTCTACAGATCGGCACGCTTGTCCTATCATGAAAGGACCAGTAGCAGATGGGACAGGAGTAGTGATTGATGGTAGTTTAACTGTCTTAATTAATGGCTTACCTGCTTGTCGGATGGGGGATACTATTCAAGAAATTACTAGTGTTAATAAGATTGCTGCGGGTGAACTCACCGTTTTAATCGGGGGGTAATTTTTGAGCAGTCCAATCAATATAATATGATGCGATCGGCTTCGCTGCCTCGCAGAGCGAGATCGCACAGGCTCATTTTCTTTTGATTATTAGACTTTGGGCTAATTTCTATGGAGAACCATAAGTCGTAGCATGGGTATGGACTTATTATTTACTTGTTATGGCTCCAAATCTCCCTCGACATCATAGCTTGGCTAATCCAGCAGGTTATGCTATTGCTGCCAAATATCAAACCAGTGATGATTCTCTAGTACCTTTAATCAAAAAAGCTTTACAAGATCGTGCTTTACTCGACCGATTAAGCGATCGAATATACCAGCTAATGATAGCAGATTTACAACAACAACAAAACCGTAGCAGAAACTATAGAGGTTGGTAAATTATGTCGGAAAATGGTGTTGTCACTCATGAATTAAACTATGTCACTGCTAACCGTTTCTATGTCGAGATTGATGACGGGATTAAAGCTAGTTTTACAGAATGTTCGGGCTTAGGGATGACGATTGATAAAGATGTTTACTTTGAGGGGGGCGTAAATAATCAGCAACGCGTATTTCTTAAGCAAACTAAGTTTAATGACGTAACTTTAAAAAGGGGTATAACTGATGATTTGGTTTTCTTGGGATGGATTTATGGAGTATTAGATACAACTGTCAAAAAACGCCTCAATGTCAATATTCTCCTTTTTAATCAGGCAGGAGAAACCATGCAAACCTGGACATTAATTGGTGCTATTCCTATCGGTTGGAAAGCTCCTAGTCTTCAAGCTAATTCTAATACAGCAGCGATTGAAGAATTAACATTAGCTTATGAAGGATTAAAAGTTAAAGGTTCTTTGCCTACTATCAACGGAAAAAATAGAGTAGCAAAAGGTTTCTTTCCTAGTAATTAAAAGATTATAGTTTATGTTATCTCATCGGTCTTTAAAAACAAATTTTATTTATCCCAAATTTCTCAAACCTTTGGGAGCAAATGGAATTTCTAAAATTAATCCGATAAGTATGTTTCCTGATGGAATACCAGGATATATTGCACCTAAAAGTCAAAATTTTGCAGATTCGAGATTTTTTTTCGATAATCGCACTCCTAAAATTATCACGCCAAATGTTACGTTACAAACACAACCAAAACACGAAATCATTAATTTATTTCCCAATCCTTCAGTAGAAGACAAGACTACACTAAGACAAGAGGAGCGAGAAAATATTACTACTAACAATCAGCAAATTACTTCTGAGAGGTATAACTTTGACAATTTAAGTATTCAAACTCATCAAATACAAAACGATTCCCAACACTCGCGTATTAACCATAAGTCTAATATTCAACCTAATTATTTATCTCATCTTTCTAATGTTTCTTTTGTTGAGATCGATCCAAATACTCCCAACTCAGATAAGAGTGATAACGTTTCTTTGTCTGACACCGAAGCAATTACTCCACTAAACTCAGAAACAATTACTCCCAAACTAGATAAGAGTAATGATCTTTCTTTCGATCGCAGTGAAACGCTTACTCCTAAGTTCGATCGCAGTGAAACGCTTACCCCAAAACCAGATCGGAACGCTCCTGTGTCATTCTCCCACACGGAAACCACTACGCCCTCGATCCCACCCGCTTCCATCAATCGAGA
>JBFRWK010000031.1:0-29653 GCA_051439545.1 Xenococcaceae cyanobacterium
GCTTGTTTGTTAGTATTTGTGTATTGAAAATCGGGGCAATTTGTCCCCCCTGACGAAAAAACTCTTGACTCCAAACCTATAGCTGAGGAAGACTGTCCTACTTTGTCCAATATTTCTCTCGGGGAAAGCGTGCCTCCGTTCCCAAGACCCTTATTCCCCATAAATTTCCCACTAACCAATATTTGTGTTATATTTATTCAGGACTAAATCAAAGAAGTCTAAAACGGGATGTAGCGCAGCTTGGTAGCGCGCCTGCTTTGGGAGCAGGATGTCGCAGGTTCAAATCCTGTCATCCCGATACCTTACATAATCAATACTTCAGCTACTTGGTCTTATTTGGAGTTTACAGATATAATCCAGCTTAGAACCAAATAAGAACCAAATTAGGTTGACTTAATTTATTCTTCACTGGATATAATTATTTGTTTGTTTTGGTTATTACTAGCTGGCAATATCTTCCTGGCTTTGATAGATGGTTATATGCTTCCATCTTCTATTCGCGTTTATATCGCTGATAGTTTTTCAGGCAACACCGAAGTGAAAACCAATTTCTTTATGAGTCAAGTTACCATCGGCTAATAATTGCTTAATCTGTCTAACCTGAGCCTCAGTTAACTTTGAAAATCCATTATTCTCGCCTTGGGTATTTATCCCACCTTCCGCACGTCAAAATGTATTAATTAGTAATTCATAAAAATAACCTTTCAATTTTGACTAATATTAAGTCAAAATACCTAAATTTAATTTAGTTCTCTTGTCATCGAGGAGAACTAAATTGAGCGAGTCAAGGTCATTCTCAATAAATAGTAACTATTGATAACGACTGGACAGAAATAACTCCTAATAATTAATTTTTTAATCAAAAATTAATTATTTCGATAATCAAAAACTATAAATCATCCCGATAAAATATAATATTTTTGACAAGCTAAAGGGAAAAATTTGAGAGTAAATTGACGAGAATCATTTAGATTAGAAATGTACTTAATATCTTGAATTTCTACTAAATGAATCCCTTGAAAACATTGAAATATCCAACGTAATGTAGGTCGTTCTGTAAGTTTTCCTAATTGATTTTTAATGCCAGTTTTTGCTGCTTGTAAACCCAGGCGAACTTGTCTTTGTCCCAAAGAGTAAACGAGAAGGCATAACCCCATTAACATCGCCATTGTTTCAACTCTTTTAGTAGTTTTCAAGAAGACACTATCGGCAAAAAACTGCGGAAATAAATATAATGGTCTAGCTACAAATCCCAATCCATTTATAATAATCGCCTTAATAATTATTCCTGGATTTACAATCTCTTTCTGGGATGTTCCTAATTGTTTATTGACAATTTCTACTATTCCTATTTCATCTATTAT
Organism: Xenococcaceae cyanobacterium; assembly: GCA_051439545.1. Lineage (GTDB taxonomy): Bacteria > Cyanobacteriota > Cyanobacteriia > Cyanobacteriales > Xenococcaceae > JASJDJ01. Next base: position 1,365 of record JBFRWK010000031.1, read on the forward strand.
TCCTGCTATTATTCCCAGATGATTAAGATTTTTAATTTCTAGATTATCTAACTGGTTCATTTTTCGACTTTGCCAGTTTGTTTCTTTAAGCTTGAAATTATTTTATCCTTTTTTCTTTCTCTTCTAAATTAATTCTTTTCTTTTCTTTAAGTTCTTTAAGTATTTATACTCTTTGCTTTAGAAAAAGCTTTGATTTTTTCGACTATTTCTCTAATTACCTTATGCTACATTTTGACGTGCGGAAGGTGGGTTTAAGTTCTGGACGTTTTGTAGTTTCTGATGATGTGGGTGGAGTATCTTGAGTCGTTGTTTCTTGGGGATTTTGCTGCTTGTCAGAAGAAAGTTGTTTGAGAAATATCTCTAATGTATTTTCAGAAGGTTTAGGAACAGAAAATGATAATTGAACAAACTTTTCCAAAAAATTAAAGCCATAATCCAATTTTTTCATTAATTGATGGTTTTCTGGTTCTGACTCTTGACTATCCCTGGCGATTGAATCTAAATAGGGTAGTACATCTTTTTGTTTAAATGTTATCGCTGCTGCTACTTTTTCCCGATCCATACCCAAAATAAAAATTAGATTGGGGTCATTAGAAATCATCAGATTTAAAGCTTGTAATAGATCGGCAGACTTACCTAGTTCACAGCGATCTAGATCGTCAATAAACACATAAACCTTTCTACCTTTACCCGCATAAGCATTCACAATTTTGGAAAAATCTTCGTGAAACTGTTCGATAAAAGCAATCTGGCTATCATAGTCGGGTGATTTAAGATATTGAGTCAAATCCAGTTTTGGATTGCCAATTAAGTTTTTTGTCGGAACTTAAACTTAACCCATAAGAAACCTTTTTTAAACCAGGGAGCGTTCTTTAACTGTTGTTCTTCTTCTAACTCTTCTAACTCTTCATACTCCTGTAAAATCTGCTCTTGAAGTTGCTCCATAAAAGAAGACTTACCTCTACCCCATTCACCTTCGATAGAAATTGTTAGTGGTGGTTTGGTGTCAGGAGCAGTTAAAAATTTAGCTATAGCTATAACATAAGGTTTAAAACCAAGTGTATCTTCTTTAGCAGGTCGAGCTCCAATAGTAACAGTCTTGCTTTGTTCTGTTTCAGCCATAGAGATATAAAAGAATAATAAGCTTTGTAATAATTTTGATACAGTAATGACCGTGCCTTGCTATTTTTAAGGATAAATTTTACAAATACGTGAAAATTCTTGGTAAAGTGCTTGCTTACAAGTGTAGTGATATGGGTATTTTAGAAGTTGTAAATGAGCGTATTTTGAGCGTGTAAGTTAGCGTTGGTATCGTAAAAAGTTGCTGTGAGGATTCAGTTGAAAATCTCGATATTTAATAGGCTCAACTGGACTCGAACCAGCGACCTTTGCGATGTCAACGCAACGCTCTAACCACCTGAGCTATGAGCCTATGTTAATTGGTCATTGTGACATTATATATCATTTAAGCTGTTTATTTGCGTTCTAAATTGTTTTAATTCTTGAGAAGATCGAATAGATAATAGAAAATAGATAGGAGATAAGGATAAAAATGGCTTCATGGTGCAATTAGAACAGCTAAAAAAAATAAGACAGGGTTCCGATCGATGGCTAAAATGGCGGAATAATCATAGTCAGATAGAACCAGATTTCAGAGAAGCAAATCTCAGCAAACTTAATCTAGAAAAAGTCGATCTAGCCAAAGCCAATCTTTATCGAGCTAATCTCTCTCATACAGATTTAACCTTAGCCAACCTTAGTAGTGCTAACCTCCAACAAGCAGAATTAATTGAAGCTAGCTTAGTTCAAGCTAATTTGAGTAATGCCGATCTCCAAGGAGCTAATTTGATAGATGTAAATTTAAGTGAAGCTAACTTAATTGGGGCGGATTTGAGAGAAGCTAACTGTAGTAGGGCTAACTTGTCTCAAACTAATTCGATCGGTACTTCGATGCGTAAAATTAATTTGCGTAGAGCTAATTTAATTGGTGCTAAGTTAAATCGGACTAATTTAAGTGAAGCAGATTTAAGAGAGGCTCATCTCAATCAAGCAGATTTAAGCGATGCTAATCTTTATGACGCTGAAATATTGGGGGCTTTTTTATATCAAGCTAATCTTTATCGGGTTAACGCGCTCGCTGCTCATCTTAGCAAAAGCTATCTATTTCAAGCTAATCTCAGTGAGGCTCAATTAATTAATACCGATTTTCGTTGGGCAAATTTACAAAAAGCTAATTTGCGGGGGGCTAATCTACAAGAAGCTAATTTGCGGGGGGCTAATTTACAGAAAGCTAATTTGCGGGGGGCTAATTTGTTTCAAACCGATCTTCGTGGGGCTAACTTAAGGGGGGCTAATCTTGAGGGGGTAGTTTTGCATAAGGCAATGCTTCAAGGTGCGATTCTCGAATAGCCATTAACTTTTGACTAATGAATAATAATTTTAATTTCTAGCAATTTAGCTTGAGAGCATTGACAGGCACTTCATCCCAAGACTCAACCGTACGCAGACGAGCAATCCAACCTGCTTGCTTTTGTTTTTCTGTTAAGCTATTTTTCCAATTGTCATGACAGTCTTTAGCTGCCATCTCGTTTTGACAAGCAATACAAGAGTATACAATTCCACTAGGATCGATTTGCTCATTTACCCAAATAGCCATTTTGCTTTTCTTTCTAGATCTTAATTTTTCTCTGTTGGCTATTTTAGCTTGATTGCTCAATAATATTAAAAGACTAGACTTTAAATTTATAATTTGCACTATTTCGTTTCTTGCAGTAGTGCTAAGGCAGTTAAAGTTTTAGTGAGACATTGAGGGGAGGCAAAATTATGGCTAATAGTCGTCGTGTTTCTCGTGTATCTTCTTTGATTAAGCGGGAAGTTAGTCAAATGTTATTAAACGGCATCAAAGACGATCGCGTGGGTGCGGGTATGGTGAGTATTACAGATATAGATTTATCGGGGGATCTACAACACGCTACAATTTTTGTCAGTATTTATGGCACAAAAGAAGCGAAACTAGAAACTATGGAGGGATTAAAAGCTTCTACTCCTTTTGTTCGTAGAGAATTAGGTCATCGCATTCGCCTCAGACGTACTCCAGAAATTATTTTTGAGGAGGATACTTCTTTAGAAAGGGGCGATCGAATGTTAAACTTACTCAATCAAATCAGTCAGAATCGCCCGAAAAACGAAACAACTTCCGAAATGTAACATTTAGTAGCTACAAGCTCTAAGCGTCGTTGAAGAAGATAAAAATTAATTATAAGGGCTGTGTCTCCATAGCCTTTACCAATTAACTATTAAGATCCCGTGGCTAAATTATTACCAGATTGGCAAAGTTTTTCCCTTAAAGAAAAAATCGGACAAATGATCGTGGTGCGTGCTTCTGGTCATTTGTTTGATGCTCAGATTCGTTATCCTGCATGGGAAGTTCCCAATCTACAACTGCAACAATGGCTCAAAGAGTTAAATTTGGGTGGGGTAATTCTTTTAGGTGGAAGTTCGGCTGAATTACTGTTGCGATCGCAACAACTGCAATCTTGGGCAACTACTCCTTTATTAATTGCTGCCGATATTGAGGAAGGAGTAGGGCAAAGGTTTAGTGGTGCTAGTTGGCTACCTCCACCTATGGCATTATCGGCAATAGCTAGGAAAAATTTAGCTTTAGCTGAAGAATACGCTCTTAAAATGGGAGAAATTACCGCTAAAGAAGCGTTAACTTTGGGTATTAACTGGTTGCTCGCTCCTGTAGTCGATGTGAATAATAATCCAGCTAATCCCGTAATTAATATTAGGGCTTTTGGGGATACACCAGCTATAGTTAGTAATCTAGCTACTGCGTTTATCAAAGGAGCAAAGCAACATCCAGTTTTAACGACAGCTAAACATTTTCCCGGACATGGAGATACAGTTACGGATTCTCATCTGGATTTACCAACCTTACTTCATGCAGATGAGCGTTTAGCTGAAATAGAATTACCCCCTTTCCAACAAGCGATCGCTGCGGGGGTAGATAGTGTGATGACGGCACATTTATTAATCTCTGCCTGGGATGATAAATACCCCGTTACTCTTTCTCCTTTAATTCTGACGGGTAAATTACGCCAAAAATTAGGTTTTGAGGGCATAATCGTTACCGATGCTTTAATTATGGGTGGCATGACTAAATATGCATCTCCCGCAGAAATAGCAGTTATGGCAGTAGAAGCAGGAGTAGATATTCTCCTCATGCCAGACAATCCCGTTACGGCGATCGAATCTATTTATGAGGCAGTAAAATCGGGACGGATCGCTGAAACGAGAATCGATCGATCTTTGGCGAGAATCTGGCAAGCAAAAGAACAAGTAGTTTTTTCTCCCCCTAATTCTTTGTTTGAACTTGTTTCTGCTGAAGCCCATCGGCTAACTCGCTCGATTCTCGATCATTCTCTGCAAGTAGGGGGAAAAATTCCGCTTCCACCAGCAAGCGATCGCTCTTTGCGTAACTTAATTGTAATTGATGACGTTCTTAACTGTAATTTTCTCGATATCAATACTCCTGCCGTAGCTATTCCTAAAAACTTAGGCTATCAATTACAACTAGTCGATCGCAACACTATAGATGCCGTGAAGTCAGATAACAGAGATACTTTATTGCAAGTATTCATTCGCGGTAATCCTTTTCGGGGTAATGCTGGTTTTACCCACCAAGCGCAAAGAATCTACGAACGGCTAATCGAAACGAATAAACTTCAAGGATTAATTATTTACGGTAGTCCTTATGTTCTCGATTGGTTCTGCTCGCGAATATCTCCACAATTACCTTGGTTGTTTACTTATGGACAAATGCCTCTTGCGCAAAAAATTGCTCTGGAGAAATTATTTGACCTTTCTAATCAGAATTTAAACTATTCTTCTAGTCAAAATTTTGGGTTTTAATAAGAACGGAAGATTGTACGATTTTATCGTTTTTTCTTAACTTTATTTAAACCGAAATCTGTTTTTAATCTAGATTGGCAAAACAATTTTTTTATATTACAAATATATTTAAAATTATTTTTTCTTATATTAAATAAAACTAAATCTACTTTTTGCTTATAAAAAAATGAACCACAATTAAGCAAACAATAATCATTGCTTTTGGTTAGAAAAAATAAAGGTTTCCAGGTTTTTATACTTCACTAATTTTTCTGGTATAGCGATAACAATATTAATTTAATTAAAGCTATTTAGAATTAAAAACATAATGTAACATTGCCGATAATTACTTTTGTTTTGATGTTTTTGTTACAGACAATCAGTTAAACTTTACGGGGATACAGTTATTAGTAAAAAGGCTAGCAACTGCTAGATACTTCATAGCATCTACTTTTTTATAATTCATAGATCCCGATTTCACTGATTAACAACTCGCACAAAGTATATGGATTTCACTAAAGATTTTAAAATTCCCGATCCCGTTCCTCAAGCTGGTATCGATCGAGCAGTAAAATTGATGGAAACGGGACGAATGTATCGGTACAATTTTCATGCAGAATTTGAAGTAGAAACAGATCCTGCCGAATTAGAGGATGAATTAGCAACAGAAGTCGCTAAATTAGAGTATGAATTCAGTCGTTATATAGGACATAAATATGCGATCGCCGTTAATTCCTGTGGTAGTGCCTTATTTATGAGTCTTAAAGCTGCTGGATTACAATATCAAGACAAAGTATTTACTAACGCTTTTACTTTTACTGCCGTTCCTAGTAGTATCGTTCATGCTGGTGGTGTTCCCGTCTATATAGAATGCAACTCGCAGTATCTGATCGATATTGAAGACTTTAAACGCCAGATCGAGCAAAATCCCGATGCCAAATATTTCATCGTATCCCATATGCGGGGACACGTATCGGATATGGAAGCAATTAAGGCAATTTGTGACGAGCGAGGCATTTATTTAATCGAAGACTGCGCTCATAGTTTAGGTGCTACCTGGAGTAATGGCAAACAGGTAGGCTATACTGCCAAAATTGCTTGTTTTAGCAGTCAAAGTTACAAAATGTTAAATTCTGGAGAAGGAGGCTTCATTGCTACTTCCGACGATCGAGTAGCAGCCTACTGTATTTTAGCTGCTGGTTGTTATGAAAAGCTTTATAAAAAACATTTGGCTCGTCCTTTTAATGACGCTATCTTTGAAGAACTAAAACCCCACGTTCCTAATTTTAGTCTGAGAATGAATAACCTCACCGCAGCAGTAATCAGACCACAAATAGAGATTTTGGACGAGAAAATACAACGTTATCGTCAATTATACAGTCAATTAAAAAATATTTTAGAGCGAGTAGACCGAATTCATATTCCGCCATCTTTAGATAGAGTAAAACGCGCCCCCGACAGTATGCAGTTTAACCTTTTGAATTTGACTAAATCCCAAGTCGATCGATTTGTTAAAGATACTGCCGTTAGAGGCTTAAAAATCCAAATATTTGGAAGACTTGATAACGCTCGTTATTTTAAAAACTGGCAATATTCCTTTACAGAAATGCCCCAACTCAAGCAAACAGAAAAAATTATTGCTTGTGCTTGCGATCTCAGATTATCGCCTTCCTTTACCACAGAGGACATAGATACGATCGGTCGCATCATTAAAGAAGTTCTAAACGATATTGTTACGAAAACAAGTAATAAAGACTTGAATACTGCTAGTCTTTAAACTAAATTTATCTATTAGTTATTAGATGTTGGTTATTAGCCTTGAGCTATTAACCAATTTTACTAAGTATGATTCGATCTATTTAAACCTGAGCAAGAGTAATTATTAATGGCAATGTAGTGGGGGTTTTTTCTAGAGCAATATTTTTAAATTAATTATTGTGGGAGAGCAAGCACTGGAGATTATGGTTAGCACTAATGAAATCTTCAATGGTAGTGCCGAGAATGATAATATCTTTGGCGATGGTACGGGCAATACACTAAATGGTGGTGCTGGAGACGATCGACTTTTTGGCGACGGTACGGACAACCAACTTTTTGGCGACGAGGGAGACGATCGACTTTTTAGTAATGGTACGGGTAATACACTAAATGGCGGTGCGGGCAATGACGAACTCTTTGGAGACGGTACTAGCATTCAACTCTTTGGGGATGAGGGTAATGATGACCTTTTTAGTAGTGGCACGGATAATACAATAAATGGAGGTATGGGCAACGATCGCCTCTTTGCCAGTGGGAACAATGTTCGTTTGTTTGGCGGTGCTGAGGCGGATCTTTTTGCTTTGAGTGTGGATAATAATTTAGATATTTCAGAAGTAGACAATATCGCCATCATTGAAGATTTTCAGGTCGGTGAAGATAAACTGAGGCTACCACAAGTCTCTGCCGACTCTGCCTCTGGAGATTCATTTGTTTCTTTTGAGGAACTGACAATTATTCAGCAGGAAGAGGACACGGAACTTCTGTTAGATGATGACAGACTGGCAGTTTTGACAGATATTCAGGCAGATCGAATTACCGCAAATGATTTCATTGATGCCGATAGTGAATTCAACACCGATCGTAATGTGCTACAATTGACTGGTGGAACAGTACAAGTTGCCTATGTTGCTTACTATGGAAGACCAGCAGATAGTGAAGGAGAAGCTTTTTGGAATCACCTTTTAACTACTAATGAAGTTAGCTATGCTCCGAGAAACGGCGATACTCTAACTGGCAGCGAACAAGAAGCCTATAACCAAATTGTGAATGCGTTTGGTACATCAGAAGAAGCCGATCGCCTTTTTGGTAGTATAGAAAGTAATAGAGATAAGGTAAATCGAGTTTATCAATTTGCTTTCGATCGCGATGCTGATTCTGAAGGATCGGACTTTTGGACGGAACGACTAGATAATGGGGATATAACTTTAGTTAATTTTGCTCTAGAAATAGCTTTAGGAGCGCAACTCAACGATCTTACAGTACTCAATAATAAGATTGATAGTGCCAACCTCTTTTCTAACAGCTTCGATACAGAAGCGGAAATAGCTGCTTATCGGGGTGCTTCGGCAGAACTTTTTGGACGGGACTGGCTAAATGATTTTAGTGATGTAGTTAGTTCTCAAGCTCAGGTAGATTCAGCTTTAGCCGATCTAGTTAATAGTGAACTGTAAGCTGCGATCGCGCAGCGCCAGCCCTTCGGGCTGATCGGGCAGAGCCTGCCGTGCTGTTGCCGATCGCGTTCTCGGTCTTTAGAGTATATATCAGTACCCAAGCAGAAATTTTAATTGAGCGGGACAGAAGCAATAACACGATATTTTGCTCCTTCTCGACTCAATTGTGAATGAACCAAAGCAATCGATTCTATTGGTTCAACTAGTCGAAAGGTATAGGGAGAAATATTTTCCTTCTGCCAACGACGCGCCCTTGCCAAAGTAATGTGAGGTTGAAATGCTCTTGGATCGCGAATTATGCCTAAGTTAGAGAAGCTTTCTTCACAACATTGAACAAGATAGTTCAGTTCTGGCGATCGCTCGATATCCGCAGCTACTACTCTTGGCTTTCTTTGATTGGGAAAGAGCTTAAATTGCTTGATGTCTAATGATGCAGAGGGTAAATTACCCGATATTTTGAGGAAAGCTGTTGTCAGATCGTTAAGGCGAGTTGACTCTACATTGCCAATAAATTTGACTGTTAAGTGTAACAACTCAGGTTTTAAAAGTCGTACTTCCGTTTGCAGATTTTTACACCAACTGGCTGCTGCTTGATGAAGTTGTTTTTGAGTAGATTGGCTGGGAAAAATTCCCACAAAAAGACGTAAGCAATTGCTCATGTCGGTTAACAATTGATTTTTTGGTTTTTTAGAGTGTAAGTATTATATACATTCTTCTCGACGGACTGGTAACATTGGAGGTTGGCAAATTAATAACTCCAAAACCACTAGATTTCAGCCAACGGCTCGAAAAGAATCAACTCTTCATTCATTGTATCGAGGGGGCTATTGAAAGCAACTTCGGTTTCTTCACTGGAAATGCCTATTACCGATTTACATCCATCCAAATATTCATAGATTATTTCTTGACGATAATCGACGATCTCATCTGCGTTGTAATCTTGTTCATAAATACTAGTTAATTGATTCCCATTGTTGTCATAAGTATTAGTGGTAGAATCGCGATAATCGATGATGTCATCTCCGTTATCATCTTCTTCATAAACGCTAGTTAGTTGATTCCCCTGGCGATCGTATGTATTAGCGATCGAACTCCGCTCGTCGATTAGATCGTCTCCGTTGTAATCCGCTTCATCAACACTAGTTAAAAGATTCCCCCTCCTGTCATAACTGTTGGTAATTGAACGACGAAAATCGATAAGATCATCTTCGTCGCGCTCGATTTCATTAACACTAGTTAGTAAATTGTTCTGCCGATCGTAAGTATTTGTGGTTAAAGTATAAGAATCAATGATGCTATCTGCGTTGTAATCGGATTCATCCAGAGTAGTTAGGAGATTTCCTTTCCTATCATAAGTGTTTGTAATTAAATAACTAGAATCGATGATGCTATCTACGTCGTCATCAAATTCGTAAACAGTAGTTAGGAGATTTCCTTTCCTGTCATAGGTGTTTGTAGTCAAATTCACATAATTGATAATACCATCTACGTCGTAATCGGATTCGTAAACAGTAGTTAGGAGATTTCCTTTCCTGTCATAGGTGTTTGTAGTTAAACTATGAGAATCGATGTTGCCATCTCCGTCATAATCACCTTCATCAATATTAGTTAGAAGATTACCCTTCTTGTCATAGGTGTTTGTCTTGGAATAAAAAGCTTCGATAATACCATCTACGCCGTAATCGATTTCATAAAGATTGGTTAGAAGATTACCCTTCCTGTCATAGGTGTTTGTAGTTAAATACACACTATCGACAATCCCATCTACATCTGAATCCGATTCATCAACAGTAGTTAGGCGATTACCCTTCCTGTCATAGGTGTTTGTAGTTGTACGGCGAAAATCGATATTGCCATCTACGTCGGAATCGATTTCATGAACACTAATTAGGAGATTCCCCTTTCTGTCATAGGTGTTTGTAGTTATACTACGATCCTCAAGAATCCCATCTGCATTGTAATCAGTGTTGGTTGTAATGATTTGAGTAGCAGTTTTCATTTTTTCTTCTCCTTCCTCAAACTATCATTTTGTTAAATTGATAGAGGATAGCAAATTCTCAGATTTCTTTGGTATCTATCATTCGTACTGGTGGAACTTCTGTCTCGATAAAAATTGAAAAAGTTTAACCTCAATTCGATCGAGTCATCCTCTAACCCGATCGAAAGTTCTAAATCAGGCTGTAAGAAACTATTCGCTCCCTTTTGCTTTGAGGTTATCTTTCTTTTTCTGCTGCTCTTTAACGCTTAAATCACTCTAAGTTTCCAGATTTTGACCCTCTAACACTTGATAAGAAGAGCAGACACATTAAGCTTTGTAGGTATTATTACTAACTCTATCTTGATCTTAACTAAAGCGAATTGGAGTTAGCTATATTTTGTAGTTTATGATACCAAAATTTATTTGACTGAGAATTACAAGAATATTTCTCCTCGGTTCTCTAAATTGAATAAGCTGTTGTTTATTACTAGAATGAGTAATCTAAGTACCTAAAATTATTTACAAAGTCGCGCCTTCGTATTAATAACTAACATTTCTCAAATAGGTAATTAATTTTGCACGCCCACCTATTTGGCACGAATACTTATCTAATTGCTTAAAAAAGCGATCTCGCAGAGCGAGGCAGCTTCGCTGATCGCGCAACAGACTAAGAGTTGCTGTAAAAAGAATTTTTTTTCTTAAGGCGATAATTAGCTACCGATTCTACTAAGCCGATGGCAATAAAGTTAGTCAATAATGCGGAACGTCCATAGCTCATCCAGGGTAAAGGAATTCCTGTAATTGGAGCAAGTCCGATAGTCATACTAATATTAACAATTACCTGAAAAGCAATCATTGCCAAAACACCAATAGCTAATAAAGAACCAAAATTATCTCTAGCAGTGGAGGCAATCCAAACTAAGCGAAAACAAATCAGCCAATAAACTGCCAATAAAACCATACAGCCGATAAAACCTAATTCTTCTCCTACTGCTGAAAAGATAAAATCTGTATGCTGTTCGGGAATAAAGTTAAGTTGAGTTTGTATGCCTTGATGTAATCCTTGTCCCCACATTTCCCCCGAACCAATGGCAATACGAGACTGAATTAGGTGATATCCACCTCCTAAGGGGTCTTTTTCAGGAGCGAGAAATAAAACTAATCGGTCTTTTTGATAATCTTTGAGTAAGCCCCAGAAAACATTACCCAATTCCACTGCACCACAATTAAGAGCGATCGTGCCTAAAATTGATACTCTTTTTAAAGGAAGAGTAAACCAAGCAACTCCAACAATAGTTAAAGTCCATAACAACCAGCCAGGAAAATAAAGATGGTAGAGAATAGCGGATACTAAAGGAGAAATAAAGATGAGTAGCCAAGCAGGATTAGTATTTGCCCAGTAAAGCATACTTACTAGAATCGCGCCAAAGACTAAAGAAGTACCTAAATCTGGTTGCAGAAAAACTAATCCCCAGGGGATGGCAGTAATAGCTAAAGTACGCAATAAAGTACCGAAATTAGCAGTTTTGCTTTGATGTAATAAGGCAGCTATGGTGATAATTACGCCGATTTTGGCAAATTCTGAGGGCTGGACGTTAAAACCACCAATTGTCAACCATCTTTGCGCTCCTTTTGCCGTTACCCCAACAATCATTACCGCTAACAAAGATAAATTGGTCAAAATATAAATTAACCAATGCCACTGTAATAAAATTTGATAACGCCAAGAAGCAATGAGCATCAGTAAGACTAAACCAATTCCGCCTATGTACCAATGTTGGAAACCATGATTTAGTTCTTCAACTATCTCTGTACTTTGAATGATTATGCCCCCAAAAACAGTTAAACCAACTATTAGTAGTAGTAAAAACCAATCAATTTCTCGCCAAAGAGAAACAAGATACAGAAAAGATTTGCCTAAATTATTTAGTTTAGATTTACTAGATTTAGAGGGCATTCAAGATCGAGAGATTAGCTGATTTATTAGTAAAGGTACTTAGCTTTTTTACCACGTTCGATAAGATCCAGGCGATCGTCGCTTCGCTGCTGCTGGCGCAGATCGCACTTTCCAATATTACACCATCAATTTTAAGTTCTGGGAACGGAAAGAAGTTACTAGCGGATATGTTGGTTTGAGAGGGTTTACAAGATATAATTAACCTATGTTAAGAAGGGAAGAAAGACAATACAATCCTTTTGCGGGTCATCCAAATAAACCAGGAGATCAACGGAAATCTTTTCAAGTCGATCGCGATCGCATTCTCTATTCTTCTGCTTTTCGACGGCTCGCTCAAGTTACTCAGGTAGTTACAGCCCAAGAAGGTCATGTTTTTCATAATCGTCTGACTCACTCTCTCAAAGTAGGGCAACTGGCTCGAAGATTGGCAGAAAGATTAATTGAAGAACAAGAAGACATTGCCTACAAATTAGGAGGAATAAACCCTGATGTTGTCGAAGCAGCAGCTTTAGCCCACGATCTAGGTCATCCCCCTTTTGGACATACCGCAGAAGAAGAATTAGATGAATGTGCTACGAGTCATGGATTAGTTGATGGTTTTGAAGGGAATGCTCAATCTTTTCGGATTCTGACAAGGTTAGCTATTCATCGAGTCGATTACTTCGGTCTAAACTTAACTAGAGCCGTTCTCAATGCTGTTTTAAAATATCCTTGGGTTAGAGATAGCGATCGAAAATCTAAAAAGTGGCGTAAATATTCTGTTTACCAGTTAGATCGCCAAGCTTTTGAGTTTGTCAGACCAGAATTAGATACTCGTCAAACTATTGAAGCTAGTATCATGGATTTCGCTGACGATATTACCTATAGCGTTCACGATCTAGAAGATTTTTATCTAGCAGGATTAATTCCCCTAGAATTATTGGCAACAGATAAAGATGAATTTTTACGGTTTATCGAGCAGTGGTTGAGAGATTGTCCCGACGATATTTTTGCTTTACTCGTACAAGCTCAACAGCATCGTTTCCAAAATTTTCTTAATGCTACTTACAATTTAAAAGGGCAATATCGACCAGGCTCTTTTGAACAAAAAGCCCAAATTAAGCGGATTAGTTCTCAATTAATTCAAACTTATATCCAGTCTGTCAAGTTAAGTCTAGAATACGGCGATCGCGGTTATTTACAATACGATCGAGCCAGAGAAGAAGAACTGAAGTTTTTACAGCGTATCGTGTGGCACTATGTCATTTCTAATCCTCGTTTGGCAACCCAAAGATACGGACAAAAAAAAATTATTAATACTTTGTTTGAAGTCTATGTTAAAGCGATTAATAGTAGCGATCTTGGCTTAATTCCCGCTCGCTTTGTCAAAGAATTTTTAGACTTGAAAGCCAGAGAAGAGCGTGGCGCAAACATCGAACAAGAAAAAATGCGGATGGCGGTAGATATTGTCGCTAGTTTGAGCGAACCAGAAACTGTAATTCAGTACCGCCGTTTAACAGGAATCGCCCAAGGTTCTTTTTTAGACTATTGGGATTAAACAGGGTTTTTTTATTTGCGGAAAGATACTTTTCTTTCTAGCCAAGCAGTTAACAATAGTGGTACATTCTTTTTCACCCAACGCATCGCAACAATACGAACAACAGGTTTTGACATCGTCGCGATCGCTTTCATAAAACCATTAAGAGGTTGTTTATGAAATTTTTTATTGACTAAATTGATAGAACCAACATCATAAAGACAATCTACGATCAACTTTAAGGTTACTTCTTCTCTTTCTATTAACTGTTGTACTAACAAAAACACATCGCGCATTCTTTCTTTTTTGATGCGCTCTTCTTCAGAAATTGCCTGGACTTCTATGGGTTTGTTTGGATAAGTAAGCATTAAGGTTTTATTTATAAAATATATCGGTTTTCAATAGACAAACAATATAAATTAAATATGTCCAAATTCTGTTTAGGTATGACAATTACGAGAGACTATCTTTATAGTTTAAATAAAGTTTGTTTAATTATAGTTAAACATCACCAATATAACCTATATTCGCCAAAAAAAAATATCAAGATCTTAATGTCTTTTTTTTGTAGTAATTTAGCTATCCTATCGCTTCAGCTTTTAGTTTTTAGCCTTTATTAGTCGGTAAAACCCCTTTTGAAGGAATAGATCGGAATTCTAACTTCATAAACAATTTAAGAAATATTATCTTTTTGCTTTATCAGTTCACTAGTACTATAGCTAGCGAAACTACTTTAAAACTCACAGCACGCAATCTAGCAGTTTAACATTAACCCAAGTTGCGGGTTATTTAAGCTGTTAAAAAACTAAGCAGGAGAATCGGTAACAGTTTTTTCGACTCTCAAGGATATACTGTCAGTTGAATAGTCAGCTTAGAGGAGAAAAGCAGATTCTAAAGTGAAAACGAAAATAAATAGGGCTTGCTTAATCAGTCATAACGTCTTATTTATCAAAAATTATCTTAATTCGGTCAATCAATGACTCGAACTTCAGCAGTGGAAAATCACCTGTATCCGCAACTAAAACTCAAAGAATCCTCGCAAATAATATCAACTATCTTTTCCTTTGTTTAGAATCAAAAAAGAAGCATGAAACAGCCTTAATTAGCGAACCATTTAAAACTAAAACTGACTCGTTGTCTCCATAAGTAGTAGTTCCTACGATGTAACTCGGAAGATCGAGACAAGATTCTAAAGGCTCGATAGGAACAGTTTCTTTACCAAGAAAACGATTAATTTCTAGGGCATAATTTTGATTGTAGTTGCCAAGGATAATATAAGTATATTCTGTACTATTAATATTTTTATTTTCTGGTTTGCAACTCTGTGATTTCTGTAACAAATCACTAAAATTAGAGACTATTTGATTTATTTTAAGAATGGGAATTTTGGTTTTCTCTGTATTAGAAATAATTAAATTTTTTTCTTTTTTTGTCTCTTCAACTTTTCCCATTTGAGGAAGTATAATTTGCTTAATTGAACTAAGTTGAAACGCATAAATAGAAGAATTAGCTTCAAAAAATATTAATTTCTCAGTTGTTTTTTCTAAAGCTATTTTAATAGTAATATTAGTTCCTTTTTGCGGATTAGAATTAATATTTAAAGTTCCCTGTAAATCTTTTAGTTGTTGATGTATTTCTCTGGCAACCATAGCACTTAGTTTAGATAATAAATGCTCTGGATTGGAAAATATCTTAGAGTCTAAAAAAAACTCCCTCAATTCAGTAGTCAAGTTTTGAGTAGTAACCTGAGAATTAAGACTATTTTCTAAGATAGTAGTGGGATGCAATATCACGCATTTACTACAATTAGATATATTAATAATTAAATTATTATTTTGTTTGTAGGTTTCAATAGTAATTTTTTCTGGAACTTCTTTATCTAAATTATATTCGCTCGCTTTAGACTCTATACTTTCTTCTAATAAATAGCAACAACAGTATAGTAAAATTTTATAAACTTTTTCGCCTAGTTTTTTGTCAATTGTTACATTAGGGCTAATAAGTTCTAGAAGTACGACTTTATGATGTAATTTTTGTAGTTGTAGCCAAATATTTTGTAAAGGTTTTAAAATATCCCTAAAAGAAATATTATTGACTCGATCTAGAATATGAGTAGAAGAACTAAGTAATTTTCTTTGTTCGCAATTTACGCTATCGCTTTTTCTGTTGTTAACTTTAAGACTTTCTACATTGGAAGTTAATACAGAAGTTTCTTTTAATATCGAGTCTATAGAATTATTTAATAAATCAGCATAGCTACTATTAGTTATTTCAGGATTGTCTTTACTTTTGGTCAATTGTTTTGACCAATTTTTTATTTCATCTAGTAGAGGTTGAATTTTGTTTATTTGCTGTGATATTTTAGTAATACTTTTTTGTCGATCTATATCTGTTGTTGCTTGTAATCTATTATTAAAAGTTAAATGATCGAGAAGATTATTTAATCTTTTTAATAATTTATAGTCTACTTGAAAGATAGTATTTTTTGCAGGAGTATCTAAAATTCTTCTAATTGATAAATCATTTTCTCCTAATTCTGGAATTTGAGTATTATTATTTTCAAGAAAATACTGTTCGACAACTTCTATGGAATCATTAGGTATAATTGTCGAACTAAAAGAATTATTTAAGTTTTTAGGATCGGAAGCTTTTTCTGTAATACTAAAAACTTCAAAATTACCTGTTAGAGGTTTATGCTCTTCTAATTCATCAGTAATCGAGTTGTCTATTATAGGAATAATATCTGAACTGTTCTCTTCCAGTGTAATATTCTCAACTTGATTTATATTTAGATCGTTATTTATGGGTTGATGTTCTACTACCTTTAGATCTAGATTGCTGTCTATAATATCACTGTCTTCTGTATCAGAACAATCGATTTCCCGATTATCTGTTGTTGCTATTGTATTAATTTCGTCATTAAGATGTTGAGCTTGAGGTAAATCTAGATTGATAGCTTCTGAAATAATATCACTATCTTCAGGCTCGGAAGCCTCGGTTTCCCGATTATCTGTTGCTGGTATTTTTGTTTCTATATTTGATATCTGGTTATTTACAGAATCAAAATTATTGTCTTGTCTATTATTTTTAACATATTGGTTAAATTCAATTATAATATTCTTTACTTGAACTAAAATTGTTTGTTCTTCTACTGACGAACCAATAAGAGAACCCATCAGTAAAACTTGTAAAGATTCTAAAACATCAGTTAAATATTGAGTAACAATATTGTCAATAACTACCTCATGATCGAGGCAATTATTCAACATTTCAAACAAAGAATTAGCGACCTGATAAATAGCATCTAATTTAAGCCATTCTGCCTTGGTTTTTAGAGTATTTGCCGTATTTATAAGAATTTTTGCTGCATCAAGATTACTATCCTGAATATATTTCGGTAATTCCTGTTCTAGTAATAGCAGAAGATCTATCGCTTCTTCTGAAAAAGAATTTTCTGTCGTAGCTTGTTCAATAGGAAAGACACTCATAATCTATGATGATATTATCAGGTAACTAATGATATTTATCAATGATGGCAGACATGGATAAATTTTACTGTAATCAGGAAAAAATTAGCTTGAAAGATGATGAATTTTTATCGATAGCAATGTTAAATTATAATCTGCATAATTTCCTGCAAGTTTTGGCGTATTTGTACTATATTTTGTCTTAATGTATCTAAATCTGTTTCAGTCGGTGTAATGCTTTGATTTAAGTTTTTAGTCTTTTCTTTTATTTCCTTAATCCATTCTTTTATGTGTGTAGCAGTTGTTTTGGTTTGAGAAGAAATAGATTCTACTTGTTGTGCAATAGTGACAAGTTCATCCTCACTATTTTGTTGAGTAGCTTGAATTGCCGTATTTACAGATAATATTTCCAGAGACTCTTGTACTTTTTCCATCAAAGTTATTAATCGATTTGCCTCTTGATATTCTGTAGTTAGGTAATTAATATTTTCTAAAGCGATCGCCGTATTTTTTTGTAAAATTCTTAATTGTGCAAGGGTTTCTTCGCAATTAATAACACCTAGATTGACTTTTTCACTAATTTCTCTGAAACAAGCTATTGAAGGAGGATTTGCTGAGGGAGTTGCATCTATAATTTCAGATGGTTTTTGACGCTCCGATCCTCTATCTACTGGATCTTGGGAACATACAGAAGTATTCGGTATATTGTCTCGGCTTAATATGTACTCTTCAATGCGATTAACATCTTGTTGTAATTGAAGTACTCTAGGTCCCTTAGCAGAAGCAAAAACACCTTTAATAGCAGTTAAACTATCTAATATTTCTTGAGGAATAGATGGAGATAAAATTGAAGTCATATTATTTAACATTAACTAATAACTGTCTAATGGGTTTGCCCTTTTAAAGTTTCCCCTAAAGCTTTAGGATCAAACAACCAGCGACTGTCAGGAAAAGTTCCTTTAATAAACTTATTTAACTCAGAAGAATCTGTGTTCATTTCTTTGAGGTTTTCCAAATCTTGCCATTCTAATTTATAAACATCAGATACAGCAATCCCTGCAATTTGATTTTGTAACTTGAGAACAATAGCCATTAAATTATCTCTTCGGAAATCAGATTGGAGTAATGGCTTAAATCCCAAAAGTTGATTCAAATCGGCAATACGAATTGATTGTCCTTTCCAATTATATAAACCTAACATCCAAGCTGGATTAGCAGGAGTAGGAGAAATTTCAGATAAAGAAAGATGAATTACTTGTTGTACTGATTCTAAAGGGAACAAACCATTAAATTCTTGAGTTATAGAAACCCTGAGAAAACGTTTTCGTTGATTGATTAATTTCAGTTCTCTTGTTTCCTCTTGACTATTATTATTTTGATTCCAGCCTAATTTTTCTGCTAAAATTTCATTTGTTCCCAAACAAAATATTTTGAGAGATTCTTGTTCCTCTTGAGGAATAACCGCCATATGATTAACAAAACTTAGTTCGCTGATTTGCCTATAAGAAAGAGGTACGGGACGAATATTTTTTAAAGCAAGATCGGTTAAGATAGGAGCTTTTTCTACAGGAATTCCACAAAGTTCTCCTACCTGAGTTTGAAACATAATTAGAAAGTTTGGACTGTTATTAGCAGTACTGATAGCTTCTACAGGATTATCTTTTACCTTTTTAATAAACTTATGGCGCAGATCGACAATAGTAACAGTTTGCGAACCCAAATCGATCATGCCAATACCATTATCTTCGGTGGTAAAAGGAGGACAAGGAATTATTCTCAGGATTGCACCGATCGGAAAAGCAAAAAAATAATCCATCACAGAAAAAACCATGACTCGCAAGCTGTCTTTTTCTTGAATAGTTTTTTCCGATAATCTTTCAAAGGGAAGTAAGGTTGTAATCATTTTTTATTCAGCATTTAGCATTTATCAGTTATCAGTTATCTAGCTTCACTCTTAACTTTATTTTTTTTTTACTGTTCACTGTTCACTGCTCACTGTTTATAGCGTTACTGCTAACTGTTTACTGTTTCCTATTAATTGAGTAATTGAATTGAGTAATTCTGAATCAGAATAAGGTTTAGTGTGGTATTCGTTTGCGCCTAAAGAAAAGGCTAATTGTCGGTGTTTTGGACTGCTACGAGTAGTAACCATAATGACAGGAATTGGCGATATATTAGAGTCTTTTTGTTTGTGAGAGAGGAATTCAAAGCCGTTCATAGTAGGCATTTCTACATCGGAAATAATCAGAGCAATATCTTTATTTTGTTGTAATTTTTCAATTGCTTCTTGTCCATTTGAGGCTTCTACTACTTCATAGTTAGATTTTTCGAGAGTGTTGACTAAACTTTGTCTTTGGAATACAGAATCTTCTATTACCAGTAGCTTATGTTTTGCTTCGGTAGCAATGGTATTTTCTTGAGCCAGGATTGGTTGAGATTGTTCGGTAGAGGACGGAAGGGTAGGCTTAATAGCTCGAACATTAGAGCTATAGCTGGTGAGATCTTTCCAACCTTGACTGAGCAAGAGATGAGGTTCGATTACTAAGGTAAAGCTACCGTCTCCCAGCACAGTATAACCTTGAATATAATCTGGTAGGTCGATAATTGCCCCTAAAGATTTGATAACTAATTCTTGTTCGACAATAATTTCCTCAACTCTTAAGCAAATATACTCCCCTTGGTTTCGTAGTAGTAAGAGAGGGGGTACTCGATAGGCTTTTTTGATAGGAAAAGTCTTGAGGATGGAATTAGTGCTACGTTCTAATAAAGGATATTGATAAGTAATGGAAGTGCTAATATCTGCTATGGGAATTAATGTTTTTTGTTCTTCTTCTTCCCAACGAAGGAAAGTTTGTTCTCCTTGACCAATAGCAGAAGCTTGAGTAGTAATTTGGTCTGCTTGGGGTACAATAATTCTGACGATCGTGTCAGCAAGAATCCCATAAACCATTCCTTGAGCTTGACAAATTAGTAAGCGAGAAGTAGTTAATTTTAGAGGTAATTGCAGGGTGAATTTTGTGCCTTTCCCTGTTTGCGAATCAAGAGAAATTCGTCCCCCTAAATTTTCGATTTGATTGCGTACCGCATCCAAGCCGACTCCTCTGCCTGAAAGTTCACTCACAGAGTCAGCCGTAGAAAATCCCGATTGAAATAAGATTTCTGCTAATCTTGCTTGAGAAGCAGTTTCTGCATCCAAGGGAGAAAGAATCCCTTTTTCGACGGCTTTAGCTCGAATTCGCTGCCAATTTAAGCCTCTGCCATCGTCTTCTATTTCAATAAAAGTACGATTGCCTTGATTATAAGCTCGAATGGTAATTGTTCCTGTTGCTGATTTATTTTGCTCTCTTCTAGTGTTAGTATCTTCTAAACCGTGATCGTAAGCATTACGGAATAAATGCAGGAGAGGTTCGTATAATTTATCAGAAATTGCCTTATCAATTTGAATTTCTGAGCCTTTGATCTGTAATTCAGCTGGTTTCTTCTGACTCGCTACCATCTGCTTCAGCATTCGAGGGAAACGCTCTAATACCATTCCCAGAGATACCATTCTGGCGTTGAGGAGGTTGTCTTGCGCTTGAGAAAGAGCCTGTTTGCGCTTAACTGTATTGAATCGAGATTCGCTGGCAAATTTTTCGATAGTTTCGATTTGTTCTCCTAATTCGGTGATTTTTTCGTTAAAGTTTTGTAGCAAAACATGGAGATCGCTATAAATATCCATCTCTAGAGGATCGAAATTTTGGGATTGAGAATTCCGCTCGGAAGAAGACAAAATCCCTGTAAAACTTGAGTTACGAGACATTCTTCGCCGACGATGGCGCGATCGCAAAAATTGTTTGTCCCACCAATCATAAATCTCATTAAGTTGTTGTTGACACAAACGATATTGCTGGAGAGTTTGGCGAGTAGAATTGTGAAATTGTTCTGTTTGGAGAGTTTGTAAATTATCGTCGATTAATAGCTCTCCCATCGCCTGAGAAAGATTATCTAACTGCTCGACGGCGACTCGAATACTACCTTGAGACTCGGAATTTTTAGTTGTAGAAGACTCTGTGAGAGTGGGAGCAAATTCAATGGTTTGCTCTGGTTTGGCAATCCAAATTGATTGTAAAATGCGATCTATCGGAGAAATCGGCTTTTTAGTTGTAGCTGGTGCTAAAACTTCAGTAACTTTAGCTTTATTTGGCTTATTTTTGGCGAATAAAGCTGCAAATATCTGAGAATCAGACTCTTCTTCTGGATTTTCTGACTCTGGTGAATCAGAATTTGACTCCGTAACTGTATTTTCTGATGATGAATTTACTGGCGTTGTTTCTCCAATTGATTCCAATATTTCAGCAGATTCAGAAATAGCTTGCTCCACCACCCTAGAATATTCCGTAAGATCGGGAATTGACTCGTCTAACGTTACAGTCACTTCTGCTTTAGACTCTTCTATTCCCGCCAATTCTCTAAGTTGAGGTAAAATCTCTCCCCCCGAAGTGCGATCGCCTGAAATAATCGCATTTTGAGCCTGATAAAAATTCTCTAAAGCAGCTATGGCAACAGATAAAATATCATCGGGATTTTTTTCTAAAGCAACTAAAGTAGTTTCTGCGATCGCAGTAAGTCCAGGTAAACTGTAAGATAACCCAATATTTTGTAAAAATTGAGCTACAGAAATAACTTTGTCTGTAATCTGGTGGATATCTTGACTACCAATTACCTGCTCTAAATCCTGTAAATCTTGAGAGATGCTATCAGCAAAAATCGACCCCACCACATCAAAACCCAACTCTTCCGAGGAAGGAATAGAAGCTTCCCTACCAAAGAAATCGCCCAATTTCTCTTGTAACTTAGCAAAAACTGTTGCTGTGCGGTCTAAAGCTTCTGTTTCATCGTAATCAGTACCAGATAAAGTCGCAGTCAAAGGATTACGGAGACATTCATAACCATCTAGTAATAAAGAGCCTAACTCTGGATCGATTTCCAAATCCTCAGCATAAAGAGACTGAAAAACATCCTCCAAATGATGAGCGATGGTTTCAATGGTTTTGAGTTCCATGTTAGCAGCACTACCTTTAATAGTATGTGCGCTACGCATCATACCATGGACTTTCTCAGTAGTTTTTTTCTCTAATAGACCGTATAAATTCTGTTCAATTGTATCTAACAGTTCGGTAACTTCTTCGAGAAAATATTGAGTTAATTTGTCTTGAGAATTAGGGTTAAACATTTAGCAGTCATCAGTTAGCAGTTATTCAGTTATTCAGTTAGCAGTTAGCAGTTAGCAGTTAGCAGTTAGCAGTTAGCAGTTAGCAGTTAGCAGTTAGCAGTTAGCAGTTAATTATTTGTTCACTGTTCACTGTTAACTGTTCACTGCTCACTGTTCACTGTTCACTGAATTAATCGACTTTAAACTTACTGACACTGGTTTGTAAGTCTTGAGAAGTAGTTAACAACTTACGGAAAGATTCAGAAATTTGCATCGAACTTTCAGAAGTTTTTTGTGCTACCTGAGATACTTCTGTCATGGCGGAAGTTAAGCTTTGAGATTGTTGACTTTGATTATTAGCCGTTTGAGTAATTCCTGCAACCAGGTTACTAATTTCGTTGGTTGCTGCAACAATAGCACTTAGAGAGCTTCTGGTCTCATCTACTAAGTCCGAACCTTTGACTACTTGGCTAATCCCTACTTCCATGGTTTCGGTTACTTCATTGATTTCTTTTTGGATATCTTGAACGAAACGTTCAATTTCCGTAGTTGCATTGGCAGATTGATAGGCTAGAGAACGAACCTCGTCTGCTACTACAGCAAATCCTTTTCCGTATTCCCCTGCGCGAGTTGCTTCGATCGCAGCGTTTAAGGCTAAAAGGTTGGTTTGAGTGGCAAAGTTTTCAATCAGGTTAACTACTTTGGAGATTTTTTGGGAGGCTTCACCCAGACGCTTAATTTTCTTAGCAGTTTGGGATACAGTTTCCCTAATTTCTAACATCTCATCTACAGTGCGCTCCATGAGAGAATCCCCTGCACTTACAGTCTTATTAGCATCTTGGACGGCTTTTTCTACTTTTTGAGCATTATTCGCCACTGCTTCTGTTGCCCGAATCATAACTTGTAACTGTTGCAGAGCATCTTTCAGTTGATTAACTTGCTGTTGGGCTTGAGTTGAAAGCTGGCTTACAGAGAAAGTACTTTGATCGGAGGTTTCCCCTACTTTTACCGCAGCATCTTTAACTTGTTTGACCAATTCCCGCAGATTGTTGATGGTGGTATTGTAACCATCGGCGATAGTTCCTAGCTCGGTTTCTGAAAGAGGGGCGCGGACGGTTAAATCCCCTTGGAAAGAGGGTTGTAAGGCACGAAGCATTTGCAGGGCTTCCATTTGCAGTTGTTCTCTAGCAGTTTTTTCCCTTTCCGCAGCAGCTTGGAGTTGTTTTTCTTGCTCTTGTACTTGAGTTAAAAATTCTGATTGTTGTATGCCAAGTCCTAATTGGCTGGCTAGTCGATTAATTAGATCGACTTCGTTGGTTTGCCAGTGGCGTGGTCCTGAGTTTTGATAAGCTCCCAGAATTCCCCAGAGTTTTTTGCCCACAAAGATGGGTGCTAGTACATGAGATTTCATTTGGAACTGTTCTAAGAGGTCGAGGTGACATTGGGAGAAGCCAATAGTATAGACATCGTCAACTACTAAAGTTTCACCCTCTTTGTAACGTCCCCCTTGGGTTTCTTGGAGATAGGTATCTTCCCAAACAGTTCTAATGTCCTTGCCTACCAAGGGAACCCAATCACTACCGACGGACTCAGCAATAAATTCCCCACTCCAGTCAGGAAGAAACTGATAAATAGCCAAGCGATCGCATTTGAGAATGCCTCTAATATCTGGTAGGGTGTTGCGGAAAATACTATCCAAATCTTGAGCTTGACGAACTTTATCAATGGCTCTTGCTAGGGCTTTTTCTTGGGCTGCTGCTTGAGCGAGACTCTTATTTTTGGCTTCTAATTCTTCAAAATATTGTACTTGCTCGATCGCTAAACCAATCTGTCTGGCAAGTTTATCGGCGATACTAACTTCGTAATCTTGCCAGGTGCGAACATCATCATTTTGGAAGATGCCAAGCCAACCCCAAAGCTTGCCATTTACGTAGATAGAAGCATTAATATAGGCTTTGACTTGTCCTTGCTCTAATACTTCTACATAGCATTCGGGATAATCTGGGATATAAATATCATCGGCTACTATGGGTTGTCCTTGACGATAAAGTTTTTCTCTAACCTCATGTATATGGTCATCGTGGAACAATTTGTTACTACTAGAAGTATTCCAAGGCATCCATTCTTGACCAACGGATTCTGCTAAACATTCCTGATTCCAATCTCCTTCAAAATTGAATTTCATGATCGTAGCGCGATCGCATTTAAGTAAGCTACGAGCATCAAACACTATACTGTCAAAGATGGTATCCAACTTCCGTGCTTGACGAATTCTGTCACTAATAATTGCTAAGGTCTGATCTGCTTTCGATGTTTGAATTAACTGTTTAACATATTTTGATTGTTGAATACCGATTCCTAGCTGAGAACCTAATTGGCTCACTAGATTGACTTCATTTTGTTTCCAGGTACGAAATTCACCATGTTCATAAGCACAAATAATTCCCCAGAGTTGGCGATCTACGAAAATGGGAGCCAGAATATAGGACTTGATTTTGAATTGTGCCAGGATATCCACATGACATTGACTATGACCCATTTGGTAGGCGTTGTTAACTACAAAGGTTTCCCCCTTAGCATAACGACCACCTTTGGTTTCTTGGAGATAGGTGTCTTTCCAAATTGTTTTAATATCCACACCTACCCAAGGCTCCCAATTATTATTGATTACTGATTCAGCTGTGAAAATACCACCCCAGTCGGGTAAAAACTTATAAACTGCCAAGCGATCGCAATTTAGCACTCCTCTAATATTGGATAAGACATTGCGGAAAACACTATCTATATCATTAGCTTGACGAATTTTATCAATGGTTTCTGCTAGAGCTTTTTCTTGGGCTGCTGCTTCGGCGAGACTCTGGTTTTTGGCTTCTAATTCTGCAAAATATTCTACTTGCTCAATCCCTAAACCGACTTGCCTTGCTAGTTTATCCGCGATATTTACTTCATAATCTTGCCATTGACGAACATCATCGTTTTGGAAGATACCAAGCCAACCCCAAAGCTCACCATTAACATAGATCGCAGCATTAATTAAAGCTTTGACTTGTGCTTTTTCTAATACTTCTACATAGCATTTGGGATAATCTGGCACATAAATATCGTCAGTTACAATAGGCTCTCCTTGACGATAGAGTTTGTCTCGAACCTCATGTATATGGTCGTCATGGAATAACTTATTCTTATTCGGACTGTTCCAAGGCATCCATTCCTTACCAACGGATTCAGCAAGACATTCTTGATTCCAATCACCGTCAAAATTGAATTTAATAATGGTAGCGCGATCGCATTTGAGTAAGCTACGAGTCTCAAATACTACAGTATCAAAGATGGTATCCAACTTACGCGCTTGACGCAGTTTATCGCTAATTACCCCTAGAGTCTTCTCGGCATTAGCAGTTTGGACTACTGTTTCCAGATATTTTGATTGCTGAATACCGAGTCCTAACTGAGTACCTAATTGAGTAACTAAATTTACTTCATTTTGTTTCCAAGTACGGAATGCTCCATGTTCGTAGGCACAAATAATTCCCCAGAGTTTTTCTCCGACAAAAATGGGCGCAAGTATGTATGACTTAATTTTGAATTGTGCCAGGATATCTACATGACACTGACTATGTCCCATTTCGTAGGCGTTGTTCACGACAAAGGTTTCGCCCTTGGCATAACGCCCTCCTTTGGTATCTTGCAGGTGAGTATCTTTCCATACTGTTTTTAAATCTACACCAACCCAAGGCTCATGCTCATTGCTCACTACTGCTTCGGCGATATATTCCCCTCCCCAGTCGGGTAAGAATTTATATACGGTCAGGCGATCGCAATTGAGAGTCCCTCTCATATTGGGTAAGATATTACGGAAAATACTATCGATATCTTTAGCTTCCCGAATTTTATCAATGGCTCTTGCTAAGGCTTTTTCTTGGACTGCTGCTTGGGCTAACCCTTGAATATACTCTGCTTGCTCCATAGCCAAACCAATTTGTCGGGCTAATTTATCGGAGATAGCTACTTCATAATCTTGCCAATTACGCACGTCGTCGTTTTGGAAGATACCCAACCAACCCCACAGCTTGCCTTTAACATATATTGCAGCATTAATTAAAGCCTTAACTTGTCCTGCTTCTAAGACTTGTACATAACATTCGGGATAATCTGGAAGGTAAATATCATCTGTCACAATGGGCTTACCCTGAACGTAGAGTTTATCTCTAACTTTATGAATGTGGTCGTCATGGAATAATCTGTTATTGTTGGCAGTATTCCAAGGCATCCATTCTTTGCCCACCGATTCAGCTAAACATTCTTGATTCCATTCCCCTTCAAAATTGAATTTCATGATGGTGACACGGTCGCATTGGAAGAGGCTGCGGGCATCTGATACTACTGTCTCGAAGATATTCTCTATACTTTGTGCTTGACGAATTTTGTCGCTAATTAAGTTCAAAGTCTTCTCCGCATTAGCTGTTGCTACCACTTCTTTAATGTAGTTAGCTTGCTGAATACCGAGTCCTAACTTAGTACCGACTTGGGTGACTAAGTTGGCTTCGTTTTCTTTCCAGGTACGAAATTCCTTATGTTCGTAAGCACAAAGAATACCCCAGAGTTTTTCTCCTGCAAAAATGGGAGCGAGGATATAAGACTTGATGTTGAATTGTGCCAGGATATCGACATGACACTGACTATGTCCCATTTCGTAGGCATTATTAACTACAAAGGTTTCACCCTTGGCATAACGCCCTCCTTTGGTATCTTGGAGATGGGTATCTTTCCAGACGGTTTTAATATCTACACCAACCCAAGGCTCCCACTCATTGCTGACTACTGCTTCGGCGATATATTCCCCTCCCCAGTCGGGTAAGAATTTATATACGGTCAGGCGATCGCAGTTGAGAACGCCTCTCATATTGGGTAAGATACTGCGGAAAATACTATCGATATCTTTAGCTTCCCGAATTTTGTCAATGGCTATTGCTAAGGCTTTTTCTTGGGCTGCTGCTTGTGCCAGACTCTGGTTTTTGGCTTCTAAGTCTAGACGATAATCTTCTTGCTGGATAGCGACTTTAATTTGCTTACTAACTTCAACTACTAATTTAATTTCTTCTGATGACCATTGACGAGCTTCGGAATTTTGGTACGCAGCGATTAAACCCCAAAGTTGATCATTACGATAAATAGCGACAATGATATAAGCTTTAGCCTGGTAGGATTCTAAAACTTTGATATAACAGTCAGAAAAATCGGAATTGTAGATATTGTCACATACTCGATATAACTTGGTATGTTCAAAAATTTTTCCGCGACTAGCACGGATATAAGTATCGGTACTACGAGTAGTCAATTGCGACTTGCCAGCTAAATCTTGAACACTGCAACTGTTAACATTTTCGACGATGGCAGGATTTTTCCGTTGTGCTTCGAGCAAAGATACCCAACCAGAAGCCATAGACTCAACAATAAATTCCCCACTCCAATTTTCTTGAAACTGATAGAGGGCAACGCGATCGCATTTTAAGAAGTGACGTATCGAATCGCAAGTGTAGTGAAAAATTGATTGCAAATCTCGCGATTCCAGAATTTTATTACTGAGTTGAGATAAAAGTTTTTCGACTGCTGCTTTCTGCTCTAATTGGTTTTGGAGATCAGTTTGCTGGATAGCAACTTTAAGTTGTTTACCAACTTCAGTTACTAATTTAATTTCTTCTGGAGACCATTTACGAGCCTCCCCATTTTGGTATGCAGCGATTAAACCCCAAAGTTGGTCATGGCGATAAATAGCAGCAATGATATAGGCTTTCGCCTCATAAGATTCTAAGACCTTGATATAACAGTCGGAAAAATCGGAATTATAGATATCTTCGCAGACTCTATATAGCTTGCTATGTTCAAAGATTTGCCCATGAGTAGCGCGGATATAAGTATCGGCATTGCCAGCTAAATCTTGAACACTGCAACTGTTAACGGGACTTTGACAGTTTTTACCTACCAAAAAGGGGTGAAAGCCTCACCAGACGGCGATTTAACCTCGTCGAGGTTAAATCGCCTGAAACCCAGATATATTAAGAATTTAGCTATTTTGAG
>JBFRWK010000032.1:0-122977 GCA_051439545.1 Xenococcaceae cyanobacterium
ACTCATCGGGGGTGGAAGAGGGACTTCAATAAAGAATAGATAACTATTAGCAGCAAAATATTAAATTCAGAAAAGTCCCTCTCCCCGCGCTCGCCAAATTCATTTCTTGGTGGATTATTGTTAGAACAAAATAGCCCTGCTATTTTAAAGCTTTTAATCAATTGAATGAAGAAATTAAGAACAGGCAAAAAAATAGCTTATGCAATGATGAAATAATATTTAACTCAAATATTTTGGTAAAGCTACTTAAATGCACAACAACCTAAGACAAGACTCGATCGACTATGAACAATCAACTATCAATAATCCTATAACCCCTCATAATGGCTATCACTGGGATGGAATAAGTAGTAAGTTTTTTGAAGGATGGTATTTTCGTCTTACTCTGCCAAAAATTGGTCAAACTTTTGCTTTTATGTATTCGATCGCCGATCCTATTGGAGGAGAATCTAATAGTGGGGGTGCAGCACAAATTTTAGGGATAGACGAACAATATCTCTGCCGTGCTTTCCCCGATGTAAATAAGTTTTGGGCAAGTAAAGATAATCTGGGTTTGGGACATTGGGGTAAAACTAATTTACAAATCAAACCTCAGTTTTTGCCTACTACGAAGTTTAAAGCCAACATCCAAGAGGGATATCAAGTAACTGCCCATCTCAATCAGGGTTATATTCATAATCCTAGTAATAATAATTATTGTCGCTGGCAATACCAGGTTAAACCGATCTATGGTTGGGGAAATCCCAATCTTCCTCAACAAGCAACAGCAGGTTGGTTATCTTATTTGCCTATATTTGAACCAGGATGGCAGATTTTAATGGCTCATGGTTTAGCCACAGGATGGGTTGACTGGCAGGGAAAACTATATCAATTTACCGATGCACCAGCCTACAGCGAGAAAAATTGGGGTAATTCTTTTCCCGAAAAATGGTTTTGGATTAACTGTAATAGTTTTACCGATGAACCCGATCTAGCTTTGACTGCGGGAGGAGGCATCAGAAAAGTACTTTGGTGGAAAGAAGAAGTGGGTTTGGTTGGTATTCATTATCGCGGGCAGTTTTATGAATTTGCACCCTGGAATTCTGAGGTCAGTTGGCAAATTCAACCGTGGGGAGAATGGCATATGCAAGCTATCAAAGAAGACTTTGAAGTTACACTGACAGGAACAACTAATTTAACTGGTACTTATGTTCGTACTCCTACCGCTAAGGGTTTGGTTTTTAACTGTCGCGATACCACTAAAGGTAAGTTAGAGTTAGAGTTGCGATGGCGAAGTGGCAAAACTATTCTTAAAGCCAAGACCAATCTTGCTGGTTTAGAAGTAGGCGGTTCTCCTTGGATTGAACCTTGGATAGTTGACTCTTAGACAGATTATAAGTGCCTATGCAAAATTAATTACATAGCGATCCTATGTGAATTATCAAAATAGATCCGCTCGCACTTTTTCACAAATTATTTAGGATGGCTATATTTATTTATGCTGTTTCGGTAATGATAAGAGTACCAAAGTAAAATCATAGCTAAATATCAAGTTTTTTACTGAATTTTAGAACTAACCATTTAATATGGGCAAAAATAAAAATTCTCGTTCCTGGAAACTTGCAGAAAAACTTATTTATACAGCTTTTGCAATCCTTAAAGATAATGATGGTGAACTGCAAGGAAAAAAGGTAATTGAGGAAGTTGGTCAAAGAATAGAATTAGACGATTGGGCAAAAAGTAGATATGAAAAATCAGGTTATATACGTTGGCAAAGTGTACTTCATTTCTACACTATCGATTGTATTAAAGCTGGATTTTTAATCAAGAAAAAGGGAGTTTGGTATCTTACTCCAGAAGGAGAAGAAGCTTTCAAACTTGGAGAAACTGGTCTTTTAGAAACGGCAACTCAAGCTTACAGAAAATGGAAAGCAGAAAAAGATGTAACAGAATCACTCAATGGTGATTTGGATACAGAAGAAAATTCTGATAAAAATAATGAAGTTACTATTAGTGAGTATGAAGAACTTGCAGTAGAAGGATTAAAAAAATATGTGAGAAACCTTAATGCTTATGAATTTCAAGACCTTGTTGCAGCTTTATTAAGAGGAATGGGTTATTATACAACCTTTGTAGCTCCAAAAGGCAAAGATGGAGGAATTGATGTTATTGCCTATCGCGATCCTCTCGGAACAGTATCTCCTCGTATAAAAGTACAAATTAAACACCGAGAACAAGCTGCTTCTGTTGATGAAATTCGTCAGTTGAGAGGATTACTTCAGAAAGATGGTGATGTCGGTATATTTGTTTCAACAGGTGGATTTACTTCTGATTCTAAAAGAGAGACCAGGAGTTCTCATACTCATATTGAACTCATTGACTTGGATAGATTTATAGATTTATGGCAAGAATTTTATGAAAAATTGACCGATGAAGATAAAAAGGTACTACCTCTTACTCCTATTTATTTTCTGGGAATTTAAGATAAGCACAGAAAATGAAGTTTAATACCAATTCACTTTAACTTTGCTAAAAATAAACTCAGCTTAACCAAAGACTATATTCTTTTAATGTATAACACTCATTTAGTGAATTGATGTAAGCAAGTCTAATTGTTTAGTCTTTCAGTTATCATAATTCCCTGTAGTTTCAACCATGTCTCCAGAGATTTTGATTATATTAGCCTGACAACCAAATAAAAAGCCACCTTCTCCTCGTTAGTTTGTAACATTAATATAGGATATTTGAAGGTATTTGAGCGATCACGCTCTGGCAAAACTATTCTCAAAGCCAAGACCAATCTTGTTGGTTTAGAAGTAGGCGGTTCTCCTTGGCATCAAGCTTGGATAGTTTCTGCTTAGACTAATGAGGGAGATATATTCAACTTATCCTACCCGAACATCCTTAGAATTCGTGCCGATTACTCATTATCTATAGTTAAAAAATTAGTGGAGCCGAGCAGAGTCGAACTGCTGTCCAGACTGGGTATTGACTGTCTGCTCGTTCACAGGCATAGCCTTTCTAATCCTCAGGCGGGAACCATCACTTATCCCTGATGGTGGGATTCTCTGGTAAAGTCTTAGCTAGTTAGTCAACCAGAGGTATCTAACTAGAGCATCCGTTGGGGGTTGGTCTCTAATCCTTAACGGAGTCAAATTAGAGACGAGCAAGTCAGAGTTTTGACTTAGGCTAATACAGCCTGACGCTCAAATTTTACGATTTTATTCGCAGTTACATTTTTTTTGAGTCTTGATTTACGAGAGAATACTCACTCTCGACCTGAATCACAGATTAGCTTTCGCCAACCTGTCGAAACCGTTACGGCCCCATGCATTGATTCTATTCTTATCTTTATTATAGCTCGGTAAAGCAAAAGTTGGGGAACAAAAGAGTCTGCCTAACTTTTACTTAACAATAATTGTTCTATCTGCTACTCTATTTCGATCGAAGTTGGAGTAGACCCATCGGGTTTAGTGGTTTTCCCTAGAGTTTGACGATATTGAGCATAAACGCGATCGCGCCAAGCAAAAAATGGATCGTAAATAATATTATCAGCCAATCCAGGAATACCTTTTCCTTTTAGTTGTTCTGGAATATCTAAATAATCACCATCGGGAAATTTTAAAATAATACTCAATCCTGCTACGGCTAAATCTGCTAATGTAGGACTATCTCCGACCAAATAAGGACGGTTTTGCAAAATCAAACTGAGGGCTTCTAAATCTTGCTGTAAACATTTATTTGCTTCTTTGACAGCATCACCACCTAAGCCTACTCCCGTGCCTAATACATCCAATAATTCTCCAGGAATAGCACTGACGATATTTTTAACTAGATCGGGTACTTCTTTAGGTAACATGGAGGCGCGGAAATTTTGATATTGATTGAGCGCGCCGATAAAAGCTTTACGACCTTTCAATCCAATAGAGGCATCTGCCCATTCTTCGATTAACAAACATTGTCCTTTTTCTAGAGGATCTTCAGGGATAATGGGACGTTCGGGATATTTTCTGTCTAAATAAAAAGCAATTTCGGTAGAATCCCCAATATAAGTACTGCCGTCTTTAAGTACTGGTACTTGCCGATTTCCAGACTTTTGCATCAATTCTATTTGTCCAACGCCAGGAGTAACTTCAATTTTGCGATACTCTAGCCCTTTATAGTCTAAGATTAAACGTACTTTTTCTGAATACTGGGACAGTTCAAATTGATATAATTCCAGCATGGAATTCTCTTCACCTTTATTGCAGTTAACAATGGCTAATGTAACCTGTTTCGCTTATTTTATCCATCTATATAGAGTAGGACAATTTTGTTTTACTTAGATATTTAAATATAATCAATCGCTTCTATCTTATCTTAATTATTCAGAGAAAAAAGGGGTTGTCTGTTTCTGTTATTTTTTGTCTGCTTGAAAAGCTGAACTTTAGTCCCTTCTCGATTCCAAACAACACGATCGAAAACTTCATACAGTATACATAGACCTCGACCATGTTCCGCTTCTTCTGGAGGCAGATTTTCTAGGGCTGTTTGATGACAGCAACATTCAGGAGTAAAACCCGCTCCCTGATCGGAAATTATCCAACAATATTCGTTCGAGCTAATCGAAAACTCTACGATTACAGTCTTGTTGGGATCTAGCTTGTTACCATGTTTTGCAGCATTGACCAAAGCTTCTTGTAGACCTAGTCTTACTTCTGGTCGCAACTCAGCAGGAATATGAGCTAGAAGCAGATCGAGAATTGGAAAAAGATAAAGAGTAGAAGCAAAACTTATTGTAGTCCACTTGCTTTTGTGCCAAGGAATAGGAATGGCAATCACAATGATACCTCTAGCTTTCGTTCCTGTAAGTTTGTATTACACCATACATACCTTGCTCTGGGTAATAGATTCGATCGGTTGAGAAATGCTAGTATTTTCCAAAAATTTAACCTACATATCACTTTAAGCATTCCTCTAAAATTATTGCTATTAATATCTGTTTTACGCTGAATTAGAGCGGTTTTTAGTTCATAATGATCCCCCAATCATTATCTTATAACTAGTCGAGCAACAACCATAGCTGTCTCTTATCGAATCTAATTTTGCTCAATTTATTTTCTATTATACTAAAAATTTCCTTTAGAGCATATTCTCCTCGAAAATCAACTTAGTTTGGACAGTAAGACTAAACATTCAACATGGGTAGTTTGGGGAAAAAAGTCAACTGGCTGTACGAGAGAAATTGCATATTTCTGGGTCTGACAGATTAACTTTAAGTCTCTAGCTAAAGTAGCAGGTTTACAGCTTATATAAACAATAGAAGGGGGTAGAAGATCGAGTAAAGTATCGATAACTTGTCGATCGCATCCTTTACGAGGAGGATCGAGTAAAATGATGTCTGGCTTAACTTTTAGTTTTTGTAATGATTTTTCTACTGCACCGACAATAAAGGTAACATTCTCAATATTATTAATATATGCATTCCTTTGAGCTTGGGCGATCGCCGATGGTTGCATTTCGATGCCAATAGCTTGTTGTACTTTTTGAGCTAGAGGTAAAGTAAAAGTCCCAATACCACAGTAGGCATCAACAATGATTTCTTTACCCTGTAAGTTTAGGACATCTTCTAGTTTATTTAAGAGCAATTCTGCTGCTGCTGTATTCACCTGAAAAAAAGTATCGGGGCGGATATGTAACTCTACACCAGCAAATATTTCTGTTAAATATCCTTTACCTGCAACTGTAAGAGTTTCTCGCCCAAAAATAGCGTTAGTTTTAGCCTGATTTACATTTAAACATACTCCTACTAACTGAGGGTAAGTTTGCAACCAAGTTTGTGCTTGTTCTTCTATTCCTTCTAGATGCAAATTAGTTGTTACCAAAGTAACTAATATTTCTCCCGTATGTTGACCGATACGCAAAGAAAGATGGCGCAATTTTCCTTGATGTCGTTTTTCAGAATAAATCGACCAACCTCTCTGCTGAATATCTTGTTTGATTTGGGCTAAAAGAGGATTCAACTGTTCATTTTGTACGGGACATTGATTGAGATTAACTAGCTGATGAGTACCCTGACGATAATAGCCCGCTTGAACTTGTCCTGTAGTAGACCTGGCTAAAGGGTAAGTAGCTTTATTACGATAATTAAGAGGAGTAGCAGTATTTAATGTTGGTTCTACTTCAATCTCTGTAAATCCACCAAGGCGTTGTAAGGCATCAATTACTTGTTGCCGTTTAGCTTCTAGCTGATATTCATATTCGATATGTTGCCACTGACAACCACCGCATTTATCCGCCACAATGCAACGAGAACGGATGCGACGATCGGACGGTTCTAAGATTTGCTGTATTTTTCCTTGGGCATAATTAGATTTTACCTGGGTTAATTTTATCGATGCGCGATCGCCCGTTACTGTATCTGGCACAAATATAACTCGATTATCTACTCTACCCAGACCATCTCCTGTACTACTTAAGTCAGTTATTTCTATTTCTACTAAACTTCCCTGCTGCCAATTTATATTCATTTTACTCGCTCTACAACTTCTTCTACAATAAGAAATCGACGCTTCAATAGGGAGAAAGATAACTAAAAAATGGACAATCAACCCTTAGTAGGTATTATCATGGGTAGCGATTCGGATTTACCAACTATGTCCAAGGCGATCGCTATATGTGAAGAATTTACTGTAGCTTACGAAGTGGCGATCGTTTCTGCTCATCGGACTCCTGAGAGGATGATAAACTATGCTCAAATTGCCCATCAAAGAGGAATTAAGGTTATTATTGCTGGGGCTGGAGGTGCTGCCCATTTACCTGGGATGGTAGCTTCTTTAACGCCTTTACCCGTAATTGGGGTACCCGTGGCTACTCGCCATTTACAAGGGATTGATTCTCTCTATTCTATCGTCCAAATGCCTAGAGGAATTCCTGTAGCTACAGTGGCTATCGGCAATGCCCAAAATGCTGGTTTATTAGCGGTTCAGATTTTGGCGACTACGGATATAGTGTTACAAAATAAAATCCAAAAATACCGTAATAGTTTATCTCAAATGGTATTAGATAAACAGAATAATTTAGACCAACTAGGATATAAAGAATATTTAAAACAGTATGATTAGATTCGGTAGCAATCACAATAATAAAGCAGAAGATAAGTGGAGATGGCAGCTAGATGATTTTGCCAGAGATAGTCAACAAGAACTAGCAGCCTTAGCTTGGGGATTACAACAAGAATGGGACGATAAAGACCATATTTTGGGGATCGATCTTCAGCCCACACCTCATTTTGTCAAATGTAGTCGAGAAGCGATCGAGAAACTAAATCATAATACCAATCGACAGTTACAAGAAATACTGGGTCTTATAGATGGATACAAACCAGAAGAAGAAGTCTTAATTATAGCAATCGGCATAGGACAAATTAAATTAATTCATTTTCAAGTAGAACCTAAGCCGTCAGTTTGTTTTCAAGAAGCCAAAGCAGATATTGATGAGTTAATTACCTCCTTAGAAGCAAGTCTAGCATCTAAATTTGTAACGAAAACCCATAATATAACTCATAACCAAGAAACTAATGACTAATAACTAATTAACATTCCTTTGTTCTGCTTCTTGCTTAATTGCAGCTAAAGTATCTTTAAGACTATTTTCATAAATATCAAAAAACATACTTTTACTGATAATCGAACCAGGTTCGACTTCCACTTGATGAGTAATTAAAACTTTGTCTGGTGGCGCACTAGGATAGGGAGAAACTGCTTCTAATCTCCATTTTCCATCTAACGTTTCTAAATCGCCATCTACAATTTTGAAATCAATTTGTTGTGGATAGCTTTCTTGTACCGCAATACGTATGCGACTTTCTTTATTAAACAAGAAAACTCTAATTTTATTGATTTGTTCAAAAACCTTGCGATCGCCATTAGCCTCGACTAACTCACTATTTTCCACTTCTGGTAAAAATTTTTCAAAGTTATTGTAGTCGGTTAATACTTGCCATGCAGTATCCATAGAAGATTTTACCAAGATTCGACCAGTATATTGTCCTTTTTCCCCTTGTAAACTAACTTGACCATCCCGTAAAGCAGCCCTTTCCAATACTGGTAATTTCTCTACAGGGCCATCAAATAATTTAGCATCAGCATTAGGCATTAACATTATCGTTCCACTTAGAGCGATCGCTGCCAATAAAATACTAACCAAGGGATGAGATTTTTTGCGTCGTATTGTTTGGGATATCTTCATATTACTTAACAAATAAGTCCTGTTTATTCTACAATTGATTTTTAATATAGACAGCAATAGACTAGTTCGAGTTTCCTTAATTCGATCTAAATTGGTTATTTTGGGTAAAATAACGGTTTTTTTCTAATTCTTTAATCCTTTTCTCCGTTTTTTGGAGTTCCTGGCAGTAATATAAATATTTTGCATCAAAACGAGGATCGAGATTTTGAATCTGCTTAGTACAATACAATTTGTATTTTTCGCACACTACCAATTCCAAAGAGGCGATCGCATTGTCGATTAAAGTAGAAGTACGAGACAGATCGGCTAGGGTTTTTTCGTTGAGATGAAGTAAATGCTCTACTTTTTTCATCTTTTTAGGAAAATCCAGACTACGATTGTGTAGTTCTGTTAACAAAGGATTGTTATCTTCCCCTTGTTTATTAATAATGAGAGCCTCTGACTCAATGATTTGTTGCCATAAAAATCGATGATGAGGCAAACTAAACAATAAATCTTTTTCTTCCAAATTATCGATTATTGCTTCTCTATATCGAGGACAATGAATATAAATACGGAGTAATAGAGATTCTGTATATTCGAGTAGTTCTGTTTCTCGGTTAACAGCAATTTGAATAGTGTGATGGGAATCTTCTGAGGAAAGAGAAGGCAAGTTCGATTCATCAGGCTCGGATAACTGAGAAGATAAAGTAGTTGCAGAAGCTAATTCTGTTGTTGCGGTTTCTGCTGCCAGAGCTAAATCGGACTGAGAAATTATAGAAGATTTTTTGAGGTTATCTCGAACGGAAGCAAAAGAGCGATTTTTCTGTTTGGTTCTATCTTTGTATTCTTTTCTGCGAATTTTTGGTACTAATTGGGCTTTAAGAGTAGCTAAATTTTGCCCGATCAATCTAGCATCTCCCTGGCTTAGTACTTCAGCACAATAACTAAGATAAAAATTACGTTGATTGGCATCTTGAAGTCGGTTGAGTAGCTCAACCATCGCAGTCGCTACTCGATTCATTCCTTCTGGCGTTTTGAGATCGTTATCCATTAGTACCCGCTCGATTTGCCAATCTAACCATAATGGCGCATCATTAAGGGCTTTTTGATACATTTCAACTGCACCATTACCAATTCTTAAATACTCATCGGCATCTTTACCATCAGGGAGATTTAAGATTCGCAGTTGTACCACTCCAGAGTAGACTAAATCTTCAACTTCTTTAATAGCTCGTATTGTCGCTTTTGTTCCCGCACCATCGGCATCAAAATTGAGAATAACTTGTTTAGAAGGAGTGTAGCGAATTAATTGCTTGAGTTGATAAGCACCCAATGCAGTGCCTAAAGATGCCACAACATTAGTAATACCTACCGTATGCAGGGCGATCGCATCAAAATAGCCTTCAACAACTATAGCTCGATCTTCTTTACTTATAGTATTGCGGGCGCGATCGAGCAGGAAAAGAGTTTTGCTTTTATCAAATAAAGGTGTTTCTGGCGAATTAAGATATTTAGGACGATTTTCGTCATTTAAGGTTCGACTACCAAACCCAATAAGTCTACCCTGACTATCCGCTATCGGAATCATAACGCGATCGCGAAAGATATCATAAAATCCATTACCCGATTTGCGTTTTTTAATTAATCCTGCTTGTTCTACTAAATTAACAGGATAGCGTTTTTGCTCTACCAAATAACGATACAGAGTTTCCCAACCACAAGGCGCATAACCCAATTGAAATTGAGATATTGTTGAATCTGCGAGCCTTCTTGTCGAGTTAAGATATTCTTTAGCCACTTCCCCTTGGGGTTGTTCCAAGGCGTGTTGATAAAAACTGGCAGCAACAGCAACAATTTCGTACAATTGCTCTTTAAGGGATAATTGACGCTGAATTTCCTGCCTTTTTTGAGGTTCGAGGGTTTTTACGGGAATTTGGTAACGCCTAGCTAGATCGAGAACAACTTCTGCAAAAGATTGTTTACCTACCTCCATCAAAAATTTAAAGGTATTTCCTCCTGCACCACAGCCGAAACAGTAGTAAACTTGTTTTTGAGGACTAACGCTAAAACTAGGAGTTTTTTCATTATGGAAGGGACACAAACCTACATAGTCTTTTCCCCTTTGGCGTAAAACTACATACTCAGAGATGACTTCGACAATATCAACTCTCTGTCGTACTTCTTCAATAGTATCTGGATGAAGATGAGGAACTTCCACGCTCTAATTTAGTTTACCAATAAGATAAGGTAATACAAAATTTAACACAAAGAGATTCGATCTACCTTGAAAATAAAGTCAAGAAATAATTAAAATAGACGGAAGAAACTATCATACATTAAAATACATTTTGAGTAAGAAGGTATTAAGGTATTTGAAGTTCAAGATCACAAACTGGCAAAAACGAATATTTTATACTTGTGATTGAGTTTTATACTATGGAATTAGCTCACTGCTTTTTTATAAGCAATATCCACTAACCAATAGTGAAATTTTAGCTATGCCCACGACAATTAACTTAAATCTATTTAGCTTTGCTGCAAAGCAAAACTTTATATTGTCTTGGTACGGAGGTATTAATTAGCTACACAATAATTTAAGGATCTACATAGCAATGATAATGCAAGTACTTCATAGAATATAAGAGGGGAATGGAAAAAATTTTAATTATTGTTAACGCTGAAGTTAGCGAACAAGGGAAACTAATTTCCGCTTCACCAGTAACAGAAAGAATGGTTGCTGCTCTGAGAAAAGGGATAGGCAGCTATTCCTCCGAACCAGTTTTAATTGAGGTTGTTTCTGCTGGATCGCTCTGGTCTAAAGGAGGCAGAGTGGTAGCGGAAGATTCTCGAACAATTTATTGTCCTCTAACTATTCAACTACCTGACTATTTTGATTTCCCCGCTAAAGATATTTTCTCTGCTTGTAAAGATATTGTGGGCAGACGCAACTGGGTCGAACGCAATTTAGGCTATAAAACTAGTTATGGCGACCATTGGCTCGGTCATCTTTGGCTACCAGTTGTTTTGACTGAAAAAGGTTTATTGTATTCTGAAATTATTGGAGAGGGGGCAATGCCCAACTCTTACGAACAGCCAATTGTCTTATCAAGCCGTCATCGCCAGTCACTTCACCATCTTGCTCGTCACTTACTCAAGTCTATCTCGGCTATCCCTGCCGTATACCTAATTCAGTTTAGTCTACATAATAATGAGGTGGTATTCGATCGAATCTGGCCTTTTCCTGCTGCCCCTGCTTTGGCTAGTTTGAGATGTCAAGAACCCGATTTATTTGCTTGTCATTGGCAATGTCTGAGCGATCGACAGGTTAATGAATTGACCTCTTTAGAACAAACAATGTCTATTTAGCCAAACAGTTAACTTTAAGCGAAAAGCTTTTAACCATTAGCTATCAGCGATCGGTTTCTTTCTTCTGTAAGATAGAAGGCTGATTGGCTGATAGCCTTAATCCACCAGACCCCACCTAAAAGGGTGCTGCGACCATAACGCTAGTTTGGTCGTATGGGGGTTCGGGCGGTCAGCATTGCGAGAAAACCTCGCAATTACGCCCTCAGAATTTTAGGGCGAGGTCTTGGGGGCATTTTGATCTTTGATATAGTCTTGAATCTTTTCTAGGCTAGCACCTCCGCAGGAGTTGACGGCATAGCCGATAGACCAAAGTACAGGCTTTTTGTAGAAGCGGGATAAGTGTTCGCTAAACTCCTTGCGAATCAAACGAGATGACACTGTTTTTAAATTATTGACAAACTTGCTAGGCGCAACTTTTGGATTTAGGTCAATCAGAGCGTGAATGTGGTCTGCCTCGCCATTAAACTGAACCAAACTACATTCCCATTTAGCACAAGTAGCTGCAAATATTTCCTCTAGTCTTTTAAGTATGGCAGCATTGATTACTTTGTACCTGTATTTTGTCACAATGACCAAGTGTATTTTAAGGTTGTAAACTGCTCCGCTAGAAGACTTGTGCATTATGGTGGCTAAATGGTATGATGCTCTCATGATACTTGCTCACGTCTACAAACTCAAGCCCAACTCCAGACAACGCACTCTGATGACTAACTGGTTGTCGATGCTCAGAGCGCACTACAACTTTTGTCTGCGAGATAGAGTTGAAGCTTATGAGCAAGCCAGGAGTCCTGTTTGGGGAAACTATTCTAGGCTAGACAATCAAGGAGAATGCTGTCCTATAACTTGCTCGGTCAACAAGTCCGCTACAGTTGGCTATCCTTGGTCAAAAGCAGGGAAAAGAAGATCGGCAGGTATGCAGCAAGATGCCTATTTGCCAGAGATGAAGGCTGCTCGTCCCTGGTATAAGCAAATTAATGCTGATGTCTTGCAGATGAACATAAGAAGGCTAAATGATGCTTTCTCTCGTTTTTTTGATGGGCAAGGAAAATACCCTAGATTTAAAGGTCGGAGTAAATTTCGTTCTTTTAGTTATAAACCAAAGCAGGTCAAGATTGATAAAAACAAGGTTTATCTTCCTGGTATTGGTTGGATGAGATTCTATTTATCTCGTTCTCTGCCTGTTGGTTTTGAGATCCGAACGGTAACCATCAGGCATAAAAGCGATGGCTGGTATATGTCGGTTCGACTAGAGAATAAAGATATTCCTGCTCTGATGCCAATAAATACCAATCAAGTCAAGAAAGTTGTTGCTGCCGACTTAGGAATTCGTAAATTAGCTGCCTTGAATACAGGTGAACTCATTCCTAATCCTCAGTTTGCCAAAAAAGTAGCCAGAAGAAAGCGAATTAGGCTCATAGC
Source organism: Xenococcaceae cyanobacterium (assembly GCA_051439545.1). Taxonomy (GTDB): domain Bacteria; phylum Cyanobacteriota; class Cyanobacteriia; order Cyanobacteriales; family Xenococcaceae; genus JASJDJ01. Next base: position 12,976 of record JBFRWK010000032.1, read on the forward strand.
AGCTTCTCGGAAAGTCAAAGGCTCAAAAAATAGAGGCAAAGCCTATCTTCAGTTAGCTAAATTAGATTTCAAGGTAGCCAATCAAAGGAATGATTACCAGTGGAAGGTAGCCAACAAGCTTTGTCAACTAGGGGATGTCATCATTTTTGAGGCACTTAATGTCAAGGGAATGATGGCAAGATGCAAACCTAAAAAATGTCCAGAAACAGGTAAATATCTAAAAAATAACCAAGCACAAAAAAAAGGTTTAAATCGTGTCATAGCTGATGCTGCCTGGGGGGAACTGAAGCTTAAAACTAAGGCTGTAGCTGCAAAGTTAGGCTTAATAGTTGCCGAAGTCAACCCTAGATTTAGCTCTCAACAATGTTCTTGTTGTGGGCATATAGATAAAGCTAACAGAGACAAAGAGCGTTTTCTTTGTACTGAATGCGGTTATGTTGAGGATGCTGATATTCAAGCTTCTCTCAACTTGTTAGACAGAGGACTTAAACAACTGGGTATTAGTCCAACTCAGCTACGGCAAGTCCTGCCGAAAGTTACGCTTAAGGATACATCATCGGGGTTGCCTGATGAGCCTAAGAACCCTCGACAGCTTTGTTTGTTTGAGTGGAGGGATGGTCAGGTAACTGATTATCTAGATTCTGCGACCATAGCGTAGCTTGGTCGTAGAGTATGTCAATCTTTTGCTACACAACCAGGATAAGCAGCATTTTTAGCCATTTTTTTGCAAAATACTGCTGATTTCTCGGATCACTTTCTGGCTTTGCCAATAGCTACCATGAGCTTCACCCCCGTGTAAGAGTGCTAAAGTGGTCTGACTTATTGGGTCTGTTAAAAAGTTAAATAATTTCGGTTCCTGAGTAATTAAATCTTGAAAATCGATATATTTTTCATCATTATCTACTAGATCTTTCATCAATTTTTCCAAGGGATAAGCAATCGGATCTCCTGGATGAATAAAATTTCTCCAGGGCAAGGCTTCTCCGTTTCTTGCTTGGTAAAGATTTTCTAAGAGTTTGTGCAACCTAGATGTAATGTCATGACTACTAGAATCGGAGTCAGGTTGGTTGGGAGCGGAATTTACACTAGTCAGGCTAAAAATGGCGATCGGCGAACCCATAGTGTTAATACTAGCTAATTGAATTCCTTGATGAGTACTATCATCTTTTCCTGATAAGCCAAAAATACAATCGCGAATCTTCATAACTTCCTCATGACCAGGAACTTGAGGAGCGTCCCAACGAGTGGCAAACAAAATGTCAAAGAGAATAATTGTACCCCAACTATGGGTAACTAAGTGTAAGCAATCATCTGGTTGAGCATTTTGTAAGACTTTAAGAGCATCTTTTGTTAATCTTTTGACAACTTTATAACCAACATGGCGACTGATATAAAGGGCAGCATCTCCAGCAAATTGTAGTAATTGCTGTTGGCGAAAGGTTCTAAACCACATCTCATTCCACAGAGGAGAAGCTTGTAGTCTGTCTAATAGCTGTGTCTCTGCTTCTATATTGACATCACCCCAGTACAAAGGTATAGCAACGAACTCTGGAGACTGAGATTTGATGCCTTCAATTAGATCTTTGGCATATTCGGGGTTTTCTCTTTGGTCGCGGGTGTTTACTCCGTGTATAAATAAAATGTAATCAGTAGCCATAAAGTTACCTCCTGAGTATTTAAATTTTTAAATCTTTTTTCTTGTTTAGATTCTTAGGCATTCCAAATAAAAATGAAACACTTCATGGTTACCAAGGAGATTGCCAAGCTTCTAGAGCTTGCTTTTCCCTCATCTGAATTTTTTGAAATGCTTCGAGGGTAGTCATGTTGAGATCGGTCTTTTTGCCGTTACCGAGGTAAATAAGCTGCATATAGAACCAGCCCATGTGCGCGATCGCGTTGAGATTACGCATTGTAGCCTCATCAACTTCCAGACCTAATGCTTCTTTGTCGAGGGACTGAAGCTGATTTTCATAGTCTGGCAAGCGATCGATTTTTCCATCAAGAAGTTTTTGTACTGAATGAGGATCGCCGACAAGGGGGCGTGCAATGCCGATAACATCTAATGCACCTTTGTTGAGAACAGATTCTAGAATTTGACGACTACGAAAACCCCCAGTTACCATCAGTGGTATTTGGGAAACCTTACGAGCATCATTGGTATAAGTAAGAAAGAAAGCTTCGCGTTGTTGGGTACTTTGACGAACTTTAGTTTTTTGCTCTCCGAACAAAGTAGCAGGACTTTCATAGTTACCACCCGAAATTTCAACCAAATCGACTTTTTCTTCTTCCAGCCACTTTAATATTTCCAGAGATTCAGAATAGCTAAACCCTCCTTTTTGAAAATCACTCGAATTGAGCTTGACAGCGACAGGAAAATCTCTACCAACTTTGCGTCGCACCGAACGATATATCTCAAATAGAAATCGGCTACGGTTTTCCAGGTTGCCACCCCATTCATCGGTACGATGGTTAGAAAGAGGAGAGAGAAACTGACTAATTAGATAACCGTGCGCTGCGTGAATCTCTACTCCAGTAAAACCACAATCACGGGCAATTTCAGCCACTTTACCAAAGCGATCGATTAAGGTGGCAATTTCTTCGGGTTCGAGGGGACGGGGTTTACCAAAATTACCACCTCTAAGTTCTAGCCCAATAGATGAAGGGGCTACTGGATGGGGACAAATTTCCAGGGGAGACTGTCGCCCTGCATGAGATATCTGAATCCAAAGATGATTGCCTTGGCTGGTTCCTGCTTTTACTAAGGCTTTAAGCTGTTCGATTGCACTGCGGTCTTCAATAGCTATATTACCCACTCTTTCCATATGTTGGCGATCGACTTGAACATTCCCCGTAATCAGCAATCCGCAACCGCTTTCAGACCACTGCCGATACAAACGCCTATGCTTTTGGGTCGGACGATTTAAGCTATCTGCTAGCCCTTCACTCATGGCTGCCTTTGCTAGTCGATTACTCACAATAGCCCCACAAGGCAATGTTAGAGGTTGATTCAAAAGATCGGGCATAATAATTTTAATCCTCGATATTGTCAATAAACTAAAGTTTTGCCAAAAAGATTGCTTCGCGAGATTACAATAATTTAAATACTCTCATTAGAATTAATGGGAAAGATAGAGATAAATTCTTCTGGAGTAGGTTCTCGATGGGGAACGTTATTGATTTTATGGCGAAGTTTAGCTAACTGTTCGTAAACTAGCTTGCGAGGGCGGTTAATTCCTCCTAATGGTCGATGTTCGGGTAGAGAATGCCAGGGAGTGAATGATAAGTTTTCACAAAATTCTCTCTGTTTAGGAGAATCAATAGTTTGAGCGGGAATCTTCAGAGTAGCTACCTTGTAAAAAGGTGATGTCCACTCGACGGTAGGATCTTCAATGGGCATCCTTTTAGGATCGGTCTGAAACTGAATGAGAAAGTCAAAATAAGCTGCATTCTTTTTTAAATGTGCTTTAACAGCTTCACCAAGATAGTCTTCGGTTCTGGGAACAAACCTAGCATCCATAGACTGATTTTGAGGATAGGGTTTAAGAGTAAACTTGATTGCCTGAGAGCCTAATTTATAGGGGGTCGCGCTCCAATACTGAGTTGCCAGAGGATTAGCAATCTTATTAGTGCGGACTGCTAAGGCGATCTGCATCTCCCGCCAACGCCATTTAAACGGATTTAGTCCAGGGAAGAAAAACTTAAGGGGATTTCTGTTCTTAATTCTGCCAATTTCGCGGAACACCTCAGCATAATCCTTGGTATTTCTAATTAAAAAGACTGGTAGATCGATCGTCAAAAAGTCTTGAGTTTCTTCATGCTTTTCATCTTCCAAGATTTTTTCCCCTGGAACTTCCATCAGTTTAATAGCCATGCCATGGGCATCACCTTTGTAATCCTTTTGGACGCTGAAATTTGAGAAACGAACACAAGCAGTAAAATGCTTTCCTAGCTCTTTAAATACACCAACCCTAATCTTGTCATCTTCTGGAAGAGCGGGATCGACAATAAATTCACCCCTCATACAACCGTGACCCTTACCGTGTTCTGCACGTTTAGCCAGAGGCTTTTTGCTAACAAATTCTTCTTCTATCTTGATAATTTCCTTAGTATATTGTGCTTCATCTGACGGTATATATTCTTGCCCCAGTTTTAATTGAGTCATGTGTTTCTCCTTGCTTTTTATTTATTAGAGTTGTGTAAGAGCTAAAAACTAAGAACTGTTTATTAACTACTCATCAAATGAGCAATTCTTTCAGCCAAAGCAGCAATAGTCATGGAGGGATTACGACCGATCGCTTTGGGTATAATCGAACCATCAGCAACATAAAGATTTTTGTAGCCAAAAACTTCGCCAAAATGATTGACAACACCGTCATTAATGGTATTACCTATCTTGCATCCTCCTAAGGGATGGACGGTAACCATGCTTTTAAGAACTCTCCAATAGAAGGGAATGAGAAGTTTTCCGCCGTTAGCCTGAGAAAGCTGTTGGTGCATAGCCAGAATAGAATCGATCGTGGCTTCTGATTTAGAAATATTCCACTTTAGTTGGATATCCTTCTTCCAAGGTTTGAACCATTGACGACCTAGAACAAGTTGACCATCAGAAGCATCGACTCCCGCACCTAGCCAGACCATAACATTGCTCAAAGGGTTCTTTTCATCTAGACCACGGCGTAAGTGATTGCGTAGTGTTCTAGCAAAAATACCCAATCTACTGAAATTTAGTTTGGCATTAAGAGCATTGAGCAGAAGATTGGGAAAACCATCATCTTCGATGATAAAGCGATGACCATCGATACTACCATCCATAAATTCTAGACCAGCCGAAATAGTCGGACCGATCGATTGCTGAACCTCAAAGTTCTTATATAGATCGGGAGTGAGAACATTAGCATTAGCACTCCAGTTGCGACCTAAGAATTTACTAATTTGAGGTAAAGTTTTATATTGGTCTCGGCATCTTAGCAATAATTCGGTAGAACCAAGGGAACCTGCGGCTAAAATGACTCGTTCGCTACGTTCCTCTCCACGAATTAACCGACCATTTTGAATGCGATCGAAGATAACCCGATATCCCCCCTCGTCTGGTTGGATATATCTGACTATGTGCAGGGGTCTGACTTCTGCGCCATGCTTTTCCGCTAGGGGAATATAATTTAAATCGAGAGTATTTTTTGCTTTAACCTCACAGCCAAGGTCGCAATTTCCTAGATGAATACAAGTCCCTTGTTCTTGTCCTTGAGGATTGATAAAGGTTTTGGAGTGTTTGGGGTCGAGGGGGTCTTCTAAGTCATAATTCCATTCTGGATCGAATGATAAGGCTAGAGGCAGGCTCTTAAAGCGATCGCTATGACCTATTTTTTTTGCTGCCGTCTGTAGTAGTTTGTATCTTTGGGGATACTGACTCGAAGGTATCTCTTGTACCCCTAACATGGTAGCTACTTTATCGTAGTAGGGTATCAATTCATCATAAGTAATTTCTGAGGGCCAATCTCTATTAAATCGTTCGGGGTTTGCTTTCATGACCACGCTCGAATAACATAGAGAACCTCCGCCAACTCCCGCCCCCAGAGTAACAGCCATTCCTGGATAAAATCGCAGATCCAACCAGCCATTAAACTTTTCTGGCTTAGTATGCTCGAAAATCCAAGGATCTTTAGGTTTACGAGGATATTTATCCACGCTCCAACGTCGTCCTCTTTCTAAGACTAAAACTTTTGCTCCAGCTTCAGCGAGACGACAGGCAGTAACCGAACCACCAAAGCCACTACCAATAATAATTACATCGAACTTCTGACTCATTAAATTTCTCCATAAAGATTAGACCTATGCGCATAAATCAAGATTTTTGATTTTGATAGCTTTTAGTTTTGATTGATTTATGGGAATAAAGATTGTTATAGCTTTTTCATATATTCGACTAGAGCATCTTTATCTTGGGCTGGTAAGTCAGTACCATAAAAATGACCGCTATTACTATTACCTGGTAAGGTAGTATCCAACTTGAAGTATTGTTTGCCATTTTCCTCCGCTACATCAGAGACAAATCCCACCTTGTCGCGATCGAATACGTCATAACCGCGATAAAATGTTTTGGGTCTTTGGTCTGGTGGTTCTAGTAAGTCTCTTAAAGTTGGAACTGAACCGTTGTGTAAGTAGGGAGCGCGTAACCAAACTCCGTCAAGAGGCATATTGGCGTAGCCGTTAGTTTTTTGGAAATGTCGAAACTGCTGGTCTTCACCTTGATAACTAATACCAGCAAACAACGTCCTCTGATTCTGGAGGAGTTCTTCGGTATAGGAGTCAAGACGACCTGGGTCTGTACCGATTTCTTCAATGGGTGTAACTGTACCTACTTTTGCCCCACCAAACGCATGACAACTAGCACAATTATTTTTATAGATCTGTTCTCCGTTAGCAGCTAATTCTGAGTTAATTTCATAGGGATAAGTTGGTGCGGGTAATTCCCACAGCCAGTCAGCAACCCGATGAATAGCATCAAAATCGATCGTGGTAGGAGTAACTAAAGCTAAGGCAGCACTATTATTTCTTTCATTTACCGAAGTATTATTCCCATCCCAGTGGAGTTGCATACCTTCACGGGGTTTCTGTTGCCAGACGCTAGGAAAATCGGCAATACCATTGAGTTCTTCTGGGGGTAACTCGTCGGCAGGAACATTAAACTGACGGGTTTTATAAGAGCTAAAAGTATCGACTCGCCCAGGGCCATAGGCTGATTGTCTATTTAAAAAAGCAAATTTACTTCTTTGCGTAATTAAAGCATCTCTAGTTTGGGGAATGGCAAAATAGCGATAAACTAACTTTTCTAAAGGATTGAGATTTGCCCCCAGTGCCTCAATAGTGGGCATCATTGTATCGGCTGTAAATCGTTCATCGATCGCCACATCGGAAAGAAATTGAATATATCCCTCTAAATCAACGGTATTAGAAGGCATCGCCGTAATAATCTGCGGTTCACTCTCTGGTGTATCTCTTATCGTTCCTGCATGACAAGTAGCACAGTTTTGAGCCACGCGATCGAACCCTATCTTAGCTTGAGAAAAACCAATGGGTAAATCGTGTTCTGGTTCTTGAATAAAGCCTAAAGAAGTATATCCCTCTCCAGGTAACTTATCGGCAAAAACTACTGGTAATACTTTCCAAACCCAGTAGGGAATACCATTAGCAGCCTCACCACCAATCGAACCATATTTATAATGGTCGTTGATATCTGCATACTTAACAGCACCATTGCCTAATAAGAGTGGCGATACCAAGTAGAGCAAAACCGCAACCAGAATAGCTACAATGATTCCTACAATTTTCCACCAAGTTTGCTTTAAATTAGATTCCTTAGATTCCTCAATTTCTGTAGTCACTGCTTATCCCTCAAAACTATGAATTACTGTAGGCGAACTGTCCTTAGGTTCGACAACCCCGTACAGGTCAACGGCCGTTGACCCCTAACAACCCCAACTACATTAGTGGTAGATAAGGCTTAGGTGGAGGATCGAATACTGTCATCACTTCTTTTGTTCTCGCTGTTGCTGCTTCGGCTACGGCTTTTTCCCGCTCCTCTCTAGTCAAATTTTTAATTGAACGTTGATAGAATCGATCGATGGTATAACAGCCTAAAGGCAATTCTAGATATGCTCCCAAACATTGATTACAATAGGTACAAGGCCTTTGGGCAATATCTTTACCTGACTCGAATTGATTAACTAGATCGTTATTAGCTACCAAAGTTCGAGCCATACTTACTGCATCGGTGTAGTCACCTTCGATCGCAGCATTAATGTATGATGCTTGTTGAAATCCTCCAGTAGTAATAACTGGAATTTCTTTAAGATTTTGCTTTATTTCTTTCGCATCTCTCAGTACCGTCCCCTGGTGTTTATCTAAAAGTTTTTTAAATTCTTTTGTGGATACGTGTTCTTTAAACAAGTCATCTAACCACTCCTCTTGAATATCTAACCCCTGTACTGGCTGTTTGTATTTACTTTGTACTTTTCTCGGTATTCGCCCCCAAATTAATTGAAAAATAAATTGCAGCAAGCGATATCGAAAGAGAATCAAGTTACGAAAGCTATTTTTACCACCGCTTGAGGTCATCGTATCGTAGGTATAGCGAACCATTTGGAAAGGGAAAGGGCCAGAGGGCAATAGAGGATGGGGGAAAGTACTACCACGAGAAACGTGAATGGCATCGACACCATCTTCTTCTAACCACTGACAAATTTGGACTGCTTCCTCTAAAGTATTGCCAGATTTTGTCCAGGGAAGAACAACATTATTGAACTCTCTGACGCTAATTTTTGCCTGTAGATGAAAGTCATCTCCTACTACTTTACGAATTTCTCGCACAATTTCGTGCAGAAACCGATATCGATTTTTGAGATCTCCACCATATTCATCTGTACGTTGATTAATGGCAGAACTCAGAAATTGATTAATTAAGTATCCATGAGAACTATGTAGTTCAATACCATCTAGGTTAGCTTCTTTAGCTCTTCGGGCTGCTTTAGCAAAGTCTTGGACTATCTCTTTAACTTTGTATGTTGGCATTTTGATGGCAGGTAAACCATGAATCATATCTGCTTCATTCGTTGAGCTTGGGGCTGGTTTCGGTGTAATTTTCGTGGGTAAAGTAGTTGTATTCTCAATCCCTTCGATATCTCTCTGTCGCCCAGAATGGCTAAGCTGAATAATATACTTACACCCATATCTACGTACCGTTTCCCCCACAGTATGCCAAAAAGGTATCCTTTCATCGCAGTCTATGGTGACGACATTAGGAGTAATTCTACCTTCAATGGAAATGGGAACATAGGAAGAAATTATTGCCCCTACTCCTCCCTTGGCAAATTTGTTTTCCCAATTTACTCTAGCTTGAGTTCCAGAACCATCATAGTTGTCCCACCGTCCAGTAATACTAGAACGAAAGATCCGGTTTTTAACTGTTAAATGACGGAATTTCAATGGTTGAAAAATAAGATTTTTTTTCATCTGAAAATATCCATATGAAAAAAAATGTAATTCAAATTACATTTTTTTTTAGTTTTTAAATTAGTTATTTTACGCTTCTACCCTATTACTACGAGATCTAATTTGGTTTTATGCAAAATAATTTTTTCTTGTTGTATTTCTTTACATAAACTAATATGTGTCAATATTGTATCGGGCATTTATTTATCGCTATAATCTTTAAATACTAAGGCTTAAGGGGTTTTGAGTTTGGTTTAACCTCGGGAGTGAATGCTATTGTTTAAAAATAAAATTATTAATATTTTTTATTTTTAAGCAGAAAAAATATTGATTTTCTCTAGTTATTTATTTTGAAAATTAGCTGAAATACCTATAAATACTACAGTTTGTATATTTTAAGAATTAATGTTAATTTTTTGGTAAATAAAAGCTTTTTTTGAGCAGAATTAAAATGTAGTCATGAATTAGTTATAAGAGAAATAGAACTTTTTTCTAGATAAAAAATTACTTTTTTAAGGAGAAGTATATGCTCAAGCTACGTTTAGGCATAATTGTCTGCGTGCTAGCGATCGCTTTTATGCTGATAAGTTGTTCTCCCTATGAATATCAATCTATGTCTGTTGAAGATTTGAGAGAACTAATTGCTGAAGCAAAAGCGAGAAACAACGCCGTCGATATTGCTCCATCGCAGCCAAATCAACCTGTTGCTACTCAAACTACTAATGAGGGCAAATCTAGCTCAGAAACAAAAATAGAAATCCCCAAATATAATGAGGATGAATACGATCGAGATTATCTCGGTTACTTACCTTCCACTGCTTATGGCAACCTAACAAAAGCAGAACAGCGCGGTTTACAAACCTGGTATTTTTGGACTGGTGGGAATGAGAAATTTTTCCGTAACTTAGCTAAAACTACCCACGGAGAAGCCGATTTTTTAAGTTTATTAGATGCTCGTCCCGATAGCGATCCAGCCGATGAAGCCCATCACTATCAACGGAATGAGCGTTTTAAAAAAATTGGTGTGATTAATGACCCTGGTTGCACCGCAGCTACCGAATCAGACGAATATGGTTTATGGCTAGATCGATGCGATAAAGATTCCAATTCAGTTGGTGTGATGGGAGCGCGGAAGTTTCCCAATCCCAATTTCGACCCAGCTAAGTGGGATGTTGCCCAGTATTACGCGGAAGGAGAAGCTAAATCCAAAATCGAGCCTCCCTATCGTATTGGTATCTCTTGTGGAGTTTGTCACATTGCCTATAATCCTCTCAAACCGCCTCAAGACCCCGAAAAACCTTTATGGGAAAACATTGTCGGAGCATTGGGGAATCAGTATCTGCGGGAGGGACAACTATTTGGTAGCACTATCCCCGATGAAGACTTTCGCAAACAAGTAATTAATAGTCAGCCCCCTGGCACTTCTGACACATCCCGTATAGCGACAGATCATATTGATAATCCGAATGCTATCAACGCTATCTTTAATTTGGCAGATCGACCCAGATATGAAGAGGTAATGAATGATGGCACAACAGAAAAAGTGCCTCATATCCTTAAAGATGGTGCTGATTCTGTAGGTGTAGCTCTAGCTTCGGAACGGGTTTATATTAATATTGGTTCTTGTTCCGATTATTGGCTAACTCTCCATGACCCCTTATTAGGTAGGAAAGCGCAAAAGCCTTTTGATATTGAAACTGCCAGAAAAGAATGTGAATTTTGGCCCAAAACAGAAGCACGGATGGCAGATGCAGAAGCCTTCTTAACTACGATCGAACCAATGCGCCTAGAAGATGCACCAGGGGGTAAAGCTTATTTAACTAAAGACCAAGAAGTCCTGAACAAAGGAAAAATTGCCTTTGCCGATAACTGTGCTAAGTGTCACTCTAGCAAACAACCACCAGCAGAAATTACTGCTGACCCCGAACAAGCAAAACAATGGTATCGTGAATCGGTTCTCAGTTCTGATTTCCTCGACCATAATTTCTTATCAGACGACAAGCGTAAACCTGTCACGGAAATTGGTACTAATGCTGCTCGTGCCTTAGCAACCAATGCGAAGAAAGGTCATGTCTGGGAGCAATTCTCCTCAAGAACTTATAAGGAATTACCATCCCCATCCCCTGGAAAGCTAACCCTAGAAAATCCTTTTGATGAAGATAAACCCATCGAATTTGAAATCCCAGAGGGAGGAACAGGCTATTATCGTACTCCTTCCCTAATTAGTGTTTGGTCGAGTGCGCCTTTGCTGCATAATAACTTGCTAGGTAAATACAATGGAGACCCTTCTGTAGCTGGACGAATGGAAGCTTTTAACGATGCGATCGAAAAATTATTATGGCCCGAAAAACGCGATCGTGTTATTAACGTAACCGATCGAGATACCCATTTAGAATTAGGAACTCTCAAAGCAGATGTACCTAAAGGTACGCCAATTAAGTTATTAGCTAACTTAGACCCCCGTGAAACTCCAAGGATTCTCCAACAGAAATTAAACTCTGACTTAGGAGGTAAAGTTTTAAGTTCTTTAGTTGGTTTTGTTCCCGATAAAGTCTTGACTCCACTGCTGTTGAAATATAATCAAGCTCCTGATTTTATTGAAGATCGCGGACACGAGTTTGGCACAGATTTACCCGATGAAGATAAACGTGCCTTAATCGAATTTCTGAAAACTTTCTAGTAGAATAAGGTGGGCAATGCCCGCCTTACAGTTATGAGTTATCAAAAAAACTGCCTTAATTACTGGTGCATCTAGTGGTATCGGTTACGAAGTGACTAAATTATTTGCCCGAGATCGCTATAATTTAGTGTTAGTTGCTAAAATTATAGATGCTAAAGAGGTCGCTTCTATTGGTTATCGGGGTTTAATCCATAATCAGACTTTATTTAATAAGTAAAAAAATAAGCTCACTCTTGTCCAGCTATATTTTCTAATTCCTTCAATACCCTTTCTTTACTTGCCAGTAAATGTTCGCAAATTAAATTAATTGCCTTTTCTGCTTCTCTTTGAACGATCGCCTGATAAACTTGACGATGTTCGTGACAGATTTCTAATACTCTCGGATTATGTTTGGTAGTTTGTACCCTGAGCAATTTCATTTTGTCGAAAACCCGATCTAGTAGATACATTAACCATTTGTTCGCACTCGCCTCAACTATGGCTAAATGGAATTGATAATCGATATCTAGCATCTGAGAGCTTCTTTCTGTAGTAAATTCTTCTGCTATTAGACTTTCTGCCTTATCTACCCATTCTCCAATTTTGCTAATTTGTTTTGCGGTTGCTTGCTGACAAACTTTTTGTACTGCTAATTGTTCTAAAGCAATCCGACAATCATATAATTGTTGGGCATCCACTACAGAAATTGTCATCACTCTGATTCCTCCATTGCGATCTACAACCGCTAAAGCTTCTCTTTGAAGTTGTTTAATCGCTTCTCTTACAGGAGTTCGACTTACTTTTAATTGTTGGGCTAACTGAGTTTCAATTAATCTCGATCCAGGGGGTAATTCTCCAGATAAAATACTATCTCTCAATGCTAAATAGGTTTGTTCTTGTAGGGATTTAGCTCTGGTTAGCGATCGCAAAGATGAACTCAATTTTAATCTTTCCTACTTAACTAAATAAAACTACACATCGTTTTCGCATATTAGTCTAACTAATTGTTTAATTAGATACAATCTTTGTTCCCAAATCTCCCTAATATTTACTTTTACTGTATACAGCATACATTTAAATTATTGTAACTCAACTTAAATCTTAGTTTTTTTAAACTAGTCAAGACCGATTACTTAAGTTGATAAATATATTCTCAAGATTAAGTAAAATTACTTCTCGATCGATAAAAAACTTATGATTCAACCAAATCAAGAAGTGATTCTCGAACAATCACCAACTATAGAAGAAGATAAGCAACAAGCAACTATTAAATCAGATTTAATTTATGGATTGAATTCTCAACCCCCATTTTTAGAAGCAATATTTGTAGCCTTACAGCACGTATTTGCTTGTTTTGTGGGTATTATTACCCCTGGTTTAATTATTTGCGGGGCATTAGAAACCGAACCAGCGGATACCACTTTTATTATTAGTATGTCATTGTTTGTTTCGGGGATTGCCACCTTTATTCAAGTCAAAAAAATCGGACCAATTGGTTCTGGTTTATTAAGTGTCCAAGGAACGAGTTTTGCTTTTTTAGGGCCAATTATTGGAGCGGGAATTGCGATTAAAAATGGTGGCGGAACTGCGACAGAAGCTCTTAGTGTAATTTTTGGATTGTGTTTTTTTGGAGCATTTGTAGAAATATTTATTAGTAGGTTTTTACATTTAGCCAATAAGATTATTACCCCATTAGTAACAGGAGTAGTGGTTAGTCTAATTGGTTTAACTTTAATTAAAGTAGGTATTACCAGTATGGGGGGTGGTGTACCAGCCCAAAGAAATGATACTTTTGGTAGTCCGACATATTTGTTAATTTCCTTATTAGTTTTAGCAGTAATTGTTGCTCTTAATAGTACTAGCAATAACTTTTTAAGAATGTCTTCTGTAGTAGTGGGTTTAATCGTCGGCTACTTAGTTTCTATCCCCGTCGGACTAGTAGATTTTAGTAATTTAGCGGGATTACCAGCATTTACCATACCCATTCCCTTTCGTTATGGTTTAGGCTTTGACTTTGGTGCATTTATTCCCTTTGCTTTTTTGTATTTAATTACCGCGATCGAATCTATAGGAGATTTAACGGCAACTTCCGCTATTTCTGGCGAACCAATTAAAGGGGCAACCTACTTCAAAAGAATTAAAGGCGGGGTTTTAGGAGATGGGATTAATTCGATTATTGCTGCTATTTTTAATACCTTTCCCAACACTACTTTTAGTCAAAATAATGGTGTAATTCAACTAACAGGAGTAGGTAGCCGTTATGTTGGTTATTTTATCTCCGTAATTTTCATGATTTTGGGTTTATTTCCGATTGTTGCTGGTATATTTCAAGCCTTACCCCAACCAGTATTAGGAGGAGCAACTATTATTATGTTTGCTACCGTAGCTGTAGCAGGAATTAAAATTCTTTCTTGTGTCAATTTAACTAAAAGAAATTCAATTATTCTGGCAGTATCTTTAGGTCTGGGTTTAGGAGTTACCTTTGTTCCAGAAATATTAGAACAACTACCCCCTTTAGTTAAAAGTATTTTTTCCTCTGGTATTTCTACAGGAGGAATTAGCGCATTGTTATTAAATATAATTTTGCCAGGAAGAGAGTAACCATTAACGACTAACGACTAACTACTAACTACTAACTACTAAACTAAATGTACGGAATAAAAGCAGTAATAATTGGTTCGGGAATGGCAGGATTAGCTACAGGCATATCTTTGCGTCAAGCAGGATATGAAGTAGAAATCTATGAAAAAACGAGTGAATTACGTCCTGCTGGGGCTGGAATCTCTTTGTGGTCGAATGGGATTAAAGTTCTCAATAAATTAGGATTGGGTCGAGAAATTGCAGCTATTGGCGGACAAATGAACCGTATGGAGTATCGTAACCATCACGGGGAGGTACTCAACGATATTAATCTTTTACCCTTAATAGAACAAGTCGGTCAAAGACCCTATCCCGTATCCCGTACCGACTTACAAAATATGATGTTAGAAGCTTTTGGGAAAGAAGATGTACGGTTGGGGATGCGTTGTGTCAGTGTCGAACAAGATGAAAATAGGGCTACGGCAATTTTTGAAGATGGAACTACCGCCACGGGGGATGTGTTAATAGGGGCAGATGGAATTCACTCTGTAGTGCGAACCTATATAACAGGAGAAAAAACTCAACTACGTTATGCAGGATATGTTAACTGGAATGGTTTAGTTGCAGCGAGTCCTGACTTAGCAGAAACTGATGTCTGGGTTATTTATGTCGGGGAGGGAAAAAGAGCTTCCATGATGCCTGTTGGAGATAATCGTTTTTATTTTTTCTTTGGTTGTCCCCAACCCCAAGGAACTCAAGTTGCACCAAAAGATATTCAAGCAGAATTAAAAGAAATCTTTACAGGATGGGCGCAACCAGTACAAAATTTAATTCAAAAACTCGACCCAGAACAAGTAAATCGTTTAGAAATTAGCGATATCGAGCCATTATCTCATTTAGTTAAAGGAAGAATTACTTTAGTAGGAGATTCTGGTCATGCTACTACACCTACTTTAGGACAGGGTGGTTGTCAAGCGATCGAAGATGCTGAAGTTTTATCTCGTTATTTAATCACCACAAATATCAGTGTGGCAGATGCTCTAAAACGCTATGAATTAGCGAGAAAAGAAAGAGTAGCCAAATTAGTCTTAAAAGCTCGCAAACGCACCGATACTATTTACAATAAAGTGCCATCAACAACTCAAGAATGGTACGAACAATTAAAACAAGAAAAACCTCAAGATGTTACCGATGCTATTTCTAAAATAATTTTAGGAGGGCCTTTAAACTAAGGATGGCGAAAATTAGTAAGATTAACAATGCCAACCTTAACAGTAACTCACTAATACCCAATGACTGGAAAACTTACGACTCACGTTTTAGATACCGCTCATGGTTGTCCTGGAAAGGGGATAAATATCGAACTGTGGGGTATTGATTCTAACTCAAATTTAGAGCAGAAGACTTTATTAAAAACTGCTACTACTAACAGCGATGGGCGTACTGATAAAGCCCTATTAGCAGATGAAGAATTTCAACCAGGGATATATGAGTTGGTATTTTGGGTAGGAGATTATTTTGCCAATCGATCGGAAAATTTACCCGATATTCTCTTTTTAGATTATATTCCGATTCGTTTTGGTATTGCAGATATTGAAGCGCATTATCACGTCCCTTTACTTGTTTCTCCTTGGTCTTATACTACCTATCGCGGAAGTTAACCGAGGTGTTTCTAAAAATGATACGGAGGCAGAAGGAGAGTTTTGTTCGATGCAATACAGTTTAGAAAAATTAAATGCTATGTCTCAAACCAAATTCACCCAAGTGTTAGGGGATATTTGGGAAGATACTCCAGAAATTGCTGCTAATAGTTGGTTTTCTCGTCCTTTTACCGACTTTGACGATCTATACAATAGTATGGTCAAAATTGTCGAGGAAATGAGTCAAGAAAAACAGTTAGCTTTAATTAAAGCTCATCCAGATTTAGGAAGTAAGGCAAAGATGGCAGAAGCTTCAGTAAAAGAACAAGCTGGGGTAGGTTTAGATCGTCTGAATTCAGAAGAATATAATCGCTTATTGTCTTTAAACCAAGAATATAAAGCCAAATTTGATTTTCCTTTTATTATTGCCGTCAAGAGTCATACCCTAGAAAGTATTTTTCAATCTTTTACTGAACGTTTAAAAAATAATCTGTCAGCAGAAAAAACAGCAGCATTATCAGAAATTAAAAAAATTGCTCGTTTTCGTTTAGATGAGGTGATTCTTAACGGCGATCTCCCGTAGCTCCGCGTGCTGTCGCCGATTGCTTTTGACAACAATGAACGATCGCCTTTTTGGCTTTTATACTAATTCAACCAAAGGGCGATCGATATCTGATAAGTTATTTAATTATAAATTCATCACATATCGTCAGTAGCGCAGTCCAAATCTAGAAGGTAGTTCCTTGATGTTTTCTATAAAGACAGGGTTTTAGGCAGAAAATTGAGTCGGTGCAGAGAATTTGATACTTATCTGGGAACAACTTCATTAAACTTAGGTCTTGTAAATAATCAGAGTGTAATTGAACTTTAGCAAAGAAGCGATCGATAAATAACTGAGTTCAAAATTAAGATACACCGATGATTTTCTATGTAAAGTTAATTTTCAGATTGCTCTTAGGTGGAATGATGGGCATTTTGCTCATGGGTAGTGTAATGATTGGATTACATCTACTCTACGGTCATTCGATATCTAAATCTGTTGCTTTTGGATTACCCATGGGTCTAATTTTCGGGACTTTTATGTTCTTCTATTTAGGAATATCCCATCTTCAGGGAATCCGTCGCCGAGGTTTTAAGTTAACAGGTAAAAACTTAAACATAGTGCATAAACGAACTATGCTTCTGCGTTTGCCCTACGAGCAAGCTATTGATGTAGTGAGGGCAGCAATCGATCGCTTACCCAAAACTGCCCTCCAAGCAAATAAAAGTTCTAGGAATAGACTAGTAGCCACATCTAAGATTACACGATCGAGTTGGGGAGAAAAGATCGTCTTTCAAATTCAACCTGAAATCGACATCGGTTAAGTTATTTAATTGCTTTAGTAAATAAAAAAGATTTATTCCATCAACAAGCTATTCAGATTAGAAATCAATTAAAAGCTCAAAACAGAAAATTCATTACTACAAATGCTGTTCTTTAGTTTTTACTACGGATCGTTATTTTAAACAGGCTGGTTTTACCATTCTTTTAGAGTGAATTTATAATTTCAGTTTTATTTAATTCGATCGATATCTGGTAAGTTATTTAACATCTCATCCCAAGTTTGATAAGTTTGCAAGGCTTCTACTATTACGGGTAAAGGTTCAGCGAAAATCTGCTGACAATCTATTTCTTCAGGAAAATTTAGACTAAAAGCTAATTGTTCTTTAGGAGGCGTAAATTGAGCGTTAACTCCTTCTTTATTTCCTCTAGCATCAATCCGATACCAACCATATTCAGGTAAATGCACTGCATTAAAACCATGTAAACTATAAGGTGCGCCATCATCAAAAATACTCAGACGTTGATAACAGAAACCTGCTGGAATAGAATTAGCCCTCAGTAGTGCAGCCAGCAAATGACTTTTGGCAAAACAGTAACCAGTTTTATGTTTGAGTGCATTAGAAGCCTTACAAGTTACGGGGTTCATTTTATAGTCAGAACTATGAAAAATATTATCTCGTACCCATTCAAAACAATTTTTAGCAGTTAATTCTATATTTGTCTCTGATAGTTTTGCTGCTAATTGTAAAATTTCTGGATTCTGCCAATTGACAATGTCGCTAGTTTCTAAATATTTTTCCATTTAACTAATAAAGCTTTGTCCGAGACGGCAAGAAATAGAAGCTCGACCATTGCTGCGGTAATCTTGCTTTATTTATTTTACCCAATTACTTATAACTAGCGCATCTTATGAGTGTTTACCTTTCTCAAAAAGAAACTATTTAGAAAAACTAGCAAACAAATCCAAGAGCATAAATAAGTTGGTAGTAAATATCGCCAAAGATTAGCAGGTGCAATAATTAAATAACCAAAAGGATAAATTACGCTAAAGAGAGAAGGAATTATTAATTCAATTTTACGAGTAAAAAGACCGATCGCCAGAAAAACCGCCGAAAGAAAGAGAAAAACATAATGTCTAAAAAGTAATGACAATAGCGAGCTATTTATCATATTGTTGACGAGATTTACGTACCAGGCTTTTATTGTTGGTAGTTTGCTCTTGAATTCTATTCCCAGTTCGGTTCTTATTTCATTAGTATGGGGTTCTTGTTGAAGAACTCCCCAACTTTGATAAGATGAGGGGAGATTTTGGGGAACTTGTAAGAGATAAGCAAAATAACAAGCTTGATGGGTTAAGTAACCAATAGGATGTCTAATAGCAGTCTGCACTATTTTACTCACAATAAAGCTGTTTTGTTCTTTGGGCATTTTGCCAATGATAGCAGGGCCATCTATATTCCAGACCATATAACCTGCCGAAGCACACATATAACCGTCAAGCAGTTTAGTCAAAGTACCATCACCAAATTCCTCATCGAGCGACTGTTGTTCTCGATCGAATTGCGATCGAGTCATCGACTGCTGAGCATAAAAAACCGTCCCTACATATTGATTGAGAAGTCCATGGGCTGTAGGATTATCACCTTGAATTACATTAGGGCTAAGTAAAATAATTTTACTAGGTAGTATGATAATTAAAAGAATTAAAATTAATTCTCTCGATTTTTTAAATAAACTACTATTGCGTCCGAACAATAATAAATAAATTGGTAGCAAGATTAAAATAAACAAGAGAGTTTCTCGCCTAAACATTACTCCCAAAGAAAGGGCGATAATTGCTAAAGTAAACGCAGTCTTGCTTCTATAACGAATAGATTTAATTAAGAAAGCTATAGTTAATAAGGTAAAACTAGTCATCCAATTATTGGACACCGTAGCATTAGAGTAAAGCCATAGCGGTGGCAGTAATAAAATTAAACTAGAATTAATTAAAAATAGCCGATTGTCGCTGACAACTTGTCGTAGTAAATAAAAAATAGAACCCCAAAATAATGTCCCTTGAATAAAACTAAACAAGCTAGGATCGTTTACCAAATACTGGGTTAGATGCATCAACATGGCGAGAATGGGAGGATGCCAGGTATTGTATTGGTTATTTAAAGCATCTTGCCAATGGTACAAAGCATCGGTCGACAAAACAGCAGGATAAAATACTAACATCCAAAATCCACTTACAGTTGTGGACAGAAAAATTATATAGGTTGTAAGTCCCAATCTTTTTGTTGTTTTTCCTTGCCAAATATTGACCGTACTGATAAACAAACTATTCATCCAAACATAGCTAATGCCTACTGCCAGAAGGGTAAAGTGTAGTCGTGAAGAAAAAATTTGATGCCAGACGGGAAAGAGTAAAACTGCTAAGACAAGAGCAATTGAGCCACACCAATAAGCAGTCTTAGTCGAAGTTTGCAAAAATTGGGCTATTTGGTTTTTAATTAAATTATTATGATAATTCATGAATTATATTTCTTGAAGTGAGCGATCGATTTAATCGGGAACTAACTAAAAAAGAAGTTTAAATTTTAGTAGCGACGGCAAACAACGATAGACCTAAAGGGGGTTTGATTTTGGCTTCTATAGTACTTAAAACAGGTACTAATCGATTAAAAAGATCCACTTGTGCTGAAGCAGGAGTAGTACGACCTAAAATTTGGCCATTAAGCCACCAACCCAGAATTCCCGCTAAGTTAAAATACCATAAAGAAGGCTGTAGAAAATTCGCTTGACTCAGAGTATTACTTAAAGTTTGCTTGTTATAACGACGATAGTGACCGATCGAGCGATCCATAGGACTATATAGACAATTTAAAGCTGGTACTTTGATAATTATTTTTCCTCCAGGCTTCAAGCTATCTCTCAATCGCGCCAGCATCTCCACATCATTCTCGATATGTTCGAGAACATCTAGCAAAACTACATTATCAAAAGGTTGATGCCACTTAAATTGGGTTGCATCAGCAGCTAATACTTCTACTCCCGATCTTTGGTTTACTCTAGTTTTAGTTACTCGTACATATTCTTCATCAATATCTACTGCCACAACCCGCGAACATTGCCCTGCCAAAAGCATGGTAAAGTTTCCGTTACCACAGCCAATTTCCAAGACAGCATTACCTAAATGAGGAAGCATTTGAGATAAGATCCAACTGTTATATCGATCGGCAAGTTTGAGGTTTTCTAACCAAAACGTTTGGGCATTAGCTACCACGATTGACCTCCGATTTGACTAGATTTACTAAAAGCTCTAAGCTAATCGCTCCAAGCTCTAAGCTATTTTATTTAATGCCCCCGCCAAACTTGTGTTTGTTGGTCTGAAATTAGGAGAGGTCAAAGCCTCTTCGTGCTTAGGCTTACGGCTTATAGCTTACAGCTTATGGCTACGAGCTTCGCTCGTTTACGAGATTTACAGAAGAATAGAGTCCTAATCCAATTAAAGTCAAACTACCTAAAAGAAAGATTTGAGTTGCGGTTGCAGCAGCAACTCCTTGGGCTGAGTTGTAGCCAAATAGACTAACTACCAGAGCATAAGCATACTGGTAAGTACCGACAAAGCCAGGTGCAGAAGGAAGCAAAGTACTTAAACTCACTATCCCCACAACCGATAACATCTGCTGCCAGTTTAAAGATACATTTACAGATTGTAAAACCGCCCATAGAGCTATTCCTTCTAAGAGCCAAATAACCAGAGACAGACGGATAGCTACTATTAATCTAGCTCCCCGTATACCTCCCAGTCCTTGACGAAAATAACTAATTCGCGTGGCAATTACAGGAGGGAAGCGAGCTAACCATTTGTTTATTTTTCTCGAGCCTTGCACAGAAAACCACAAAACTAGAAAAATGCTAGAAAAGAGCAAAATGCCGATTGTTGTCAAACTCTTCACAATTGCTTGTTCTGGTAGAAATAACCTACCCAAAACTAAACTCAGAACTACGACTAGACCATCTAAAACTCTTTCTACTACAATAGAACCAGCGATCGCCGAACGAGAAACTCGATAACGTCGTCCTGCAAAATTAGCCCGAAATAATTCGCCTAAACGAGCGGGCAAAATGTTATTCATGGCATAACCGACGATTAGAGCTATGCCAACAGAATTTAAAGAGAGTTTTTTTACCTGCCAAAGTAACCCCCGCCACCGCAATATTCTGACGAAGATATCGATAAAATAAAAACTCATGGCTAGAATTAGCCAAGAAACATTCGCTTGAGTAAGTATAGTTTGGACTTGTTGCCAACTAGTCTGACGCAGAGCCAGCCAGAAGAAAAAAACACCAATAGCTATACCAATTACTCCACGAGTCCAAATCCGCACAGAGACGAGAATACTAGAATTATTTGCCATGAGCCGTAGTAGAAATTTGCCCGCCTAACTCAAGAATCTAAACTTGAGGATGTACCACAATGCTTTAACTCCATCTTTCCAGTTAATTTTCTTGCCTTCAGAGTAGGAGCGTCCGTAATAAGATATACCTGTTTCATAAATACGCCAGCGACGACGGGATCTGGTCACTTTTACGGTAAACTCTACTTCAAATCCAAAGTCATTGGATGTGAGTTTCATTCCTTCTAATACTTCTCGACGAAACATCTTATAGCAAACTTCGATGTCGCTTAAAGTCGTATTACAGAATAAATTAATCAGGTTGGAAATGAGTTTATTCGCTAGCAAATGATGGAAATAAAGGACGCGATGGGGATTGCCATAGAAACGCGAGCCATAGACTACATCTGCCCATCCTTCTGTAATTAGTTCCCACATCTGTCCCCAATCTTGAGGATTGTACTCCAAATCAGCATCTTGGATGATAATTACATCTCCCGTAGCAGCTTTAAATCCAGTGCGCAGTGCAGCACCTTTACCTTGATTTTTCTTGTGCAAGATAACTTTGACAGTTACAGGAGCTTCTTCAACTGTAGCAATACCTACAGCAGAATTTGTTACTTCTCGAGCGTTGCCATTTACTGCTATTAATCTACTCTCCTGGTTGAGACTGACTCGGACAGAATCTGCTTCTGTGTGACTAAAGGTTTCTGCTAGCCACTCGCGAGTGCCATCGGTAGAACCATCGTCTACCATCACTATTTCTTTAGGAATTTCTGGAAAAGCTCGAACTACTTTAGTTAATACAGTATCTAAAGTATGAATCTCGTTGTAGACAGGTATGATGACGGATAATTTCACTGGTTCTATACTCCTGGCTTATTTGCCCTTTGAGAAATATTTAGACTGCCGTTAGCTTTCGCTCGTTTTGTCGGAATGAGATAAGATATATTTTCTTGTCTATCAAAATTGATAGTAGAGTTGAAGATTAGCTAATAATGCTCGCAAAAGAGCCTATGAAATCGAACAAAAAATTTAGCAGACATTGCCGAGTAGATTACTCTTTACTTGGCGATCTTCTGAATTTTTCTTTTGTCCGAACTCAGCTAATAGTTGTTAGCCTTTTTGTTCTTTACTTAAAATCCACTTCCAAAATAGAAATAAGGTTTTATAGATTTACACTAAAGTTGAGAGAGCAAATCATAGTTCTAAAACCGATGTGGAGATATGGAAAACTTTTGAATTCCATATATAAAGAAAGTACTTACTCATAGGTTTTAGGATCGTCTCTCGATCTAGAAATGGCTAAATAGGGCTAATATCTAAGAGCTTTTTAGGTAAAAAAACTAATAAGTACATTTTTACCTAAATATTTTGTACAGATGCTTTTTCCTAGTCATAGACAAGAGTGACTGAATTTAAGACCGTAGATATATCTAGATCCGATGAGTTATTGTTCTGGTGATTTTTTCTGAAAAAATAACAGATATGGCAATAACTCTCGATCTTCTAGATTAGCTTGACAGAAACGAGAAATTTTAATCTTTACCGTGTATAACCATAGCTTTCTCTAACAGAATTGCTAGATTATAGTTCACTTCTATAGATAAAGACCGCTAGTGTATCTCAACACTAAATTTTTTTAATACGCCCAGTGTGTTTTTTTCGAGTTATGGAATACTATATAAAATCTTTTTTTTTTAGTCAAGAACTTTTATAAGTTGTAAAGAAAATATGTCTATCGGATAAAGTTCATCCGATCATCTTGTTTTAAATATATAGCTTTACTAATATTTAAGGGAAATTACTTAGTTTATTGTCTTTTTGTCGATCTATGGTAAAGTTAATTATGTAAGACTGTTGTGTACTTCAAGCAATCTGGAGCGGATTTTGTTTACTCGATCTAGCAAAAAAGCAATCTGTACCTGGCTAACTATCTTGACAAGATAGTCTCAAAGCCTTGTTAGGTAATGGTTTTATTGTTTAAATAAAATCGATCGCTTAAAAAGGTTACGACTTAAAAGTTCTAGTAAAGATAGTTTTTAGCTTCTTGAAAAATTTAATATTTTCTAAGTATTTTCAATGATGTCTAAAATTTCCTCAAGTTTTATGTATCACGTACTACAGAAATGTTAAAGATTTTTACAGTATTGTTTCAATCGACAACTAATTGTTAAAAAAAATAATTTCAGACAATTGAAAGAATAAGGCAAAAATATCAAATAAACGAGAAAAAAGGTACAAGATCGAATTTTTATCCTGAAAAGACTTGAGAAAGGAAAATTAATTACCGAGTGATAAGTTACTAATAATGCCCAGTTTGGTCAGAGAGATTGAGATTTATCGCGATGAATCTTTAGTTTGATAAGTAGTAATCGTCAAATCAAAATATCTCAACAATGGCTAATTATTAGTTATTTAACTTCGAGCCAAAGTGTTTTTTTTCGAGGAGTAAAAAATATGAATCGATCGCAAATGGCTACCAAACTAGATTCTCTTGAATATTTATTGCCTTCGGAAGTTAACGATAATTTGCTGTTTAAAAATGATTACGCAAGTGAATTACCTAACTTAAAGGTGGAACTTTTGGGCAGAAAAATTACTCTCATGACGGCCAAAGCCATGCTCGATAGTATTCATAAAGCTTGTATAGAAAATAAAAAACTAACTATAGCCTCCTATAACGTACATAGTTTTAATTTATCTATGCAATTGCCCTGGTTTTATGAATTTCAACAAAATGCAGAGCTAACTCTTTGTGATGGTTTTGGTCTACTCAAAGCATTTCGATATATGGGAATTAAATTACCTTTCCAATATCGAGTTTCTGGTACAGATTTGGTGCCAGAACTTATCGAATATTGCGATCGACACAATTTATCCATTTTTTTATTAGGAACAAAACCAGAGTATCTAGAAGAAGCGATCCAAAGAACAAGAAAAAAATATCCCCTGCTTAAATTAGCGGGACATCATGGATATTTCGACAAAAATAGTTCTCAAGAAAATGAGGCAATAGTTCAACAGATCAATCAAGTAAAGCCAAATATTTTGATAGTTGGTTTAGGAATGCCATTGCAAGAGCAATGGATTTTAAAATATCGTCCTTCTCTAGATGTCAATGTGTTTCTTCCTTGTGGTGCAGTGATCGATCGCTTAGCCGGAGTAGTAATAGAATGTCCCAGATTTCTTTCTCTGGCGGGGTTAGAGTGGTTACACCGTCTAATCCACGAACCCAAACGTTTAGCGGGACGTTACTTACTAGGTAATCCAGCTTTTATGTTTCATATTGCCCTGGCTAAATCTTTGAAGTTATCTACCGTGCGCGTAAGCAAAATATAAGAAAAGAAGAGCAAAGTTTGACGTTTAATTAAAAAATTAAACAAGAAATTTTACTCCTCTGCAATTTAAACAAGTTTGATGACTATGATAGCAAAAGTAAGTGTTGTAGTCCCTGCCTATAACATCAGTACCTATATCGCAGATGCTCTCAAATCTTTAGAAAAACAAACTTTTCAAGATTTTGAAGTACTGATTGTAGATGATGGTTCTACAGATAATACAGCCGAAATAGTCCAATCCTTTTGTCAGCGAGATTCTCGGTTTCGCTTATTAAAAAAACAAAATGGAGGATTAGCCTCAGCCCGTAATTACGGAATCGCTCGGGCAAAAGGAGAGTATATTGCGCTTCTTGACGGTGACGATATTTATCTACCAGACAAGTTAGCCAGTCATGTAACTCAACTCGATCGAGGGAGCCAAATTGGTGTAGTTTACAGTGCCTCTCGGGCAATTCGCGATGACGGAAAGCCAACTTTAATGGTTTTAAGTGGGAAACCAATCAAGAGCGATCCCCTAAAGGCATTATTGTGCAAAAATTTCCTCGGTCATGGCTCAAACGGTGTATTTCGTCGTTGTATAGTCGATGAAATAGGCGGATTTGATGAAACTTTACCCAGTTGTGAAGACCTCGATTTTTGGCTACGAATTGCTCTTACCAGACGTTGGGATTTTTATCGCGTGCCAAAAGTTTTGTGTGGTTATCGAGTTCGTCCTTCGGGACTTTCTTTCAATGTCGAAAAGATGCGACAAAATCACGAAAAAGTTCTTCAACAAGCCAAAGAGCGTTCTAGCGAGCTAGTTAGACCGATTTTGCCCACAGCCTATGCTTATATGTACCGCTATTTAGCAAGGCTATCTTTAACTGGGGGAAATGAAGAGCAGGCTCATTATTATATCGATCGAGCCATAGCTAGTGATGCTTCGATCTTTTATCGAGATTGGCGATCGCTTTTAACTTTGATCTCGGTAAAAATTGCCCCTCTAGCTAAGTTAGGGATTAGGCAAACTTTAGGTGCAGTAAATACTAACGCCAAATAATTATCGATACTTCATTATTCACTAGAAGAGTTGCTGATGTGTTAAAACAGACACCCAAAAAATTTTCCAAACAAGATTTTTTCAGTACTGAGCATCTAAAAGCCGATCTTAGAAGTCGTTCTATTCGTGGTGGAGCAGTTACCGTGGCTGCTCAAGGGGCTAAATTTGTCATCCAAATGACCTCGACTATTGTTTTAGGACGGCTCTTAAGCCCAGAAGATTACGGTCTGATTGCTATGGTCACTGTAGTAATTAAATTCGTGCAGATGTTTAAAAATCTGGGTCTTTCTACAGCGACTATTCAACAAGAAAAAATCAATCACCAGCAAGTTAGCACTCTTTTTTGGATCAATGTGGGTATTAGTTTAATTATTACTTTGCTACTCATAGCTTTAGCACCTGTTATTGCTGGATTTTATAGCGAACCTCGCTTAATCCCGATTATGTTGGTTTTGGCAAGCGTTTTTATTTTTAGTGGATTGGGGGTTCAACACGAAGCACTACTAAAAAGACAGATGCGCTTTGCGAGTATTGCCAAGATTGCGGTAGTTTCTCTGTTTCTGAGCCTAGTTGTTGCCGTAATCTTCGCTTGGTATGGCACTGGTTACTGGGCGTTAGTCTTTCTGCAATTGACAAGTGTGATTACTTATACTGCTGGCATTTGGTTAGCTTGCGGTTGGCGACCTGGATTACCAGTTTGGAGTTCTGGCATCGGTTCGATGCTAGCTTTTGGAGGGAATTTAACGGCTTTTAACTGCCTTAATTATGTTTCTCACAACCTAGATAATCTGCTGATCGGTCGCTATTGGGGTTCCGAGCAATTAGGTCTTTACGCCAAGGCTTATCAGCTTATTCTTTTGCCCATCCAACAAATCAACGCACCAATGACGAGCGTGGCTTTACCCACTCTCAGTTGTTTGCAGACTCAAAAGGAAAAATATCGTCGCTATTACTATAAAGCTCTTTTATCGATAAGTACTTTAGGAATGGCATTAGTGGCATTTACCTTTGGATCGGCAGATAAAATGATTCCTTTTTTTCTGGGAGAACAATGGTTGGGAATCGTTCCCATCTTTCGGTTACTGATGCCTGCTGCTTTTATCGGCACGCTAAATGTGGCAGAAAATTGGGTTTATCAGTCTTTAGGTCGTACAGATCGCCAGTTTCGCTTGGGACTGGTAATGTCAACTATTGACGTGCTGATTTTTGTCATTAGTGTTCGTTGGGGTGCTATTGGTGTGGCTGCTGCTTACGGTTTATCTCGTCCAATTCTCTGGCTACCAAAAATAGTTTATTGCTATCGAGGAACGCCGTTGAGTTTGAAGGAGTTAGTTAAGACTCTGTTACCTCCAGTGGTGGCTTCTATTGGGGCTGCTGTCCTGTTGATGGTAGTTAATCAGTTCTTACCTGTTGGCATAAATCTAGCGATCGCACTTTGTCTAGATTTTCTAATCTACGCTGTTCTGTACTTAACTATCTGGCTGATTTTACCTAATGGCAGAAAAAGTTTACAGGAGATTTTACATACTCTCCAAGAATTTAAGAAAAAGAAAAAATAGGAGGAATGATTAGATGGTAGTATCACTGCCTAAGTCCACAACAAATGAGGTCAAATCACCTCGAAAACTTAAATTAGGTGTAGTTGCCAACGAATTCTTCGATCTCTCTATTGGGAGGATGGGAGGATTTGGTTGGGCTACTCGTCAAGTAGCTAAATGCTTCGATGACCCAGAATTAGGAGTAGAGGTAGTATTTCTATCCCGTGAAGCGATCGAAACGCCCGACTCAGAAGAAATTTTGATTCATGGTTGTCGATTAATTCCCCGCCATCCTAACTTCTTGGAATATTGCCGTCGGATCTGGGCGGAAAATTTCGATTTGCTGCTATCTATTGATTATCGACCCAACTATACCCCCTTATTTGGGATTTTACCCCAGACCCCTATTATTGTTTGGGTTCGCGACCCCAGAACCCCCGAAGACGTAGCTAAAATTGCCACTATTCGGATTCCAGGGCAAGAAGATGTTAAGCCCAAAGGACTCTGGACTCCCGACTGTACTGCTTTAGGGAGAGTTTATCAAACCTCTAAGTGGCTGCGTCGTCCCCTGCTGTTTGGTACACCTGCTACTTTTCTCCGAGAAAAAGTTTTGGGTACTTATGGGGTAAAAAATGCCGAAGTTGCTCTGTTACCTAATATTATCGATATCGAGCCAGGGGAAATTACCAAAAGTGAAAAACCCACAGTAGTATTTTTAGCCCGTCTCGATCCTTACAAACGCCCTTGGTTATTTGCCGAATTAGCAAGTCATTTTCCCGATGTGGAATTTATCTTTTTGGGGAAAGCTCACTTTGAAGGGGAAGGGGCTTGGAAACCCGAAGGACTGCCCGATAACGTCAAACTAATGGGTCATATTGTCGGCGAAGAAAAAATTCGTCTTCTCTCCTCCGCTTGGGTGTTAGTTAATACCTCAATTCACGAAGGATTAGCTGTTAGTTTCCAAGAGTCGCTAAAATGTGAAACCCCCATTCTCAGTAGCGTAGACCCTGAAGGCGTGGTTTCTCGCTTTGGTATCTATGTCGGACGTTGGGATGGCAGCGGAGTAGAAAGTATGCCTAAGTTTGTCGAAGGCTTAACGAGATTACTAGAAGACCATCAATTGCGTACTCGTTTGGGGAAAGAAGGAAGGGAATGGGTGAGTGAGATTCACAATAAATCTCGTTTTCTCCAAGTATTCCAGGGATTATGCAACAAAGCAGGCATAGAATATCAACTCCCCCAAAAAGTAAATCGATAAAATTCTGCGATCATGCTGCAAAAACTCACATCTTCAAAAAAGCCAGGGGGTACTACAGTAGCTAGTCCTAGTAAATTTCCCTATCTGGTAGCTCTCAGACCCCATCAATGGACTAAAAATTTAATTGTTTTTGCTGCGCCCGTGTTCGCCTTTAGTCTTGATTGGCGATCGCTCGGTGGTAGTTTGTTGGCATTTGTTTTGTTTTGTGCTGCTTCTAGTAGCTTTTATTTACTCAATGATATTGCCGATGTCAAAGCAGACCGCCAGCATCCAATTAAGTGCCAAAGACCGATCGCTGCTGGACAGGTAAAAATCCCCATCGCCCTGGCTATGGCATTAGCTTTATTAACTAGTGCTTTGATTATTAGCTGGGGAAAATCTCCTGCTTTGGGGATAACCCTGATAGGATATGCTTTACTCCAAGTAGCCTATAATCTCAAACTCAAGCGAATTCCCCTGCTCGATATTTTGGCGATCGCCACGGGATTTGTCTTAAGGGCATATGCAGGGGCAGCAGCATCGGGCATAGTTTTGTCTGTCTGGTTTATTTTTTGTACGGCAATGCTCGCTCTGTTTTTAGCAGTGGAAAAACGTAAAGCGGAACTGAGGTTGTTACAAATTCGTGGCGGTAAAACCCGTGCGGTTCTCAAAAGCTACTCTTTGAACTTACTAACACGGATGGAAAGTATGGTCACAACAGGAGCTTTTATGGGTTATGCCCTCTGGAGTTCTGGCCCTGTAGTCAATGGTGCGTCAACCCCCTGGATGATGCTTACCTTTCCTTTTGTGTTGTATGGCATTTTTCGCTATCAAATGCTGAGTGATTCTAAAGAGCAAATTGATGAGGATTTCGGAGGTGTTAACCAGCACGAACAAACAGAACGACCAGAAGAAATTTTATTAACAGATCTACCCATACTACTCACCGTGGTTGGATGGATCGTGATGATTTTGGCAATTTTATGGTTAAAGCAGCAGGGAGTGATTAATTAAGTAGCGAGTAGATTCGAGACCCCGCGTCGCCGTCAGAGGTCAGACCCCGCGTCGGCGCAAGACGCAAGGGAATGCTGACCTAGCAAGGGAATGCTCGAATCAGAGTAGCGAGTAGAGACTGTGAAGTGATAACTGATATGCGCCGAAGTACCTTTAAGAAAAAAACAATAACTTTAGCTTCGATCGATCTCCAATTTTTACAAGACGGTGGGATTAAAGGAATCGTTCTCGACTTAGACAATACAATTGTCTCGGAAGATGATTGTTATCTTTCCCCTAACGCGGAAAAATGGATTAATCAAGCAAAACTAGCAGGATTGAAATTATTTATTTTGTCCAATGGTAAGCGGAGGTACAGAGTAGACTACTGGTCTAGACGTTTGGGTATTCAAGCTATCAGTCCTGCTCGAAAACCCTTTCCTTTTAGCTTCTATAAAGCTTTAAAGTTGATGCAACTTAAATCTCCACAAATTGTAGTAATTGGGGATAGTATTCACACCGATATTATCGGTGCTTTGTGGTGGGGTTGTTCGAGTATTCAGGTAGCTAGCCTTCCCCATCCCCCGCGCTGGTGGGAAAAACTAGCGGGAAGATGGTTACAAATTCCCTATCCTAGAGATTTTGAACTATGGCGGTTCGACGATCTCGTGGGGGTAAATGGTAGTTCTTTTTTATAGCCAACAAGTAATTAACAATTTTATTTTGACAAGGATTAATAACTAATAAAGGTAATGCTAACCAAGATTTTTTTTACTAGTTTAATTTTTCTCACAGTAGCTCTAAATACTACCGCTCAGGTACTGCTTAAATCTGGAGCGAGCAAAAATCTATTAAACCTTTATCTAATAGGGGGTATTTTGACTTATGGCATAAGTACCATTGTTTATATTTCGGTATTGAGTAAGTTCAATTTATCAGTAGTTTATCCCGTTGTCATTGGCTTGACGGTTATTGCCACGACTATGGCAGGGGCTTTTTTGCTGAAAGAAAAAGTCAATACTGTTAATTGGATGGGAATTGGCTTGATGCTGAGTGGCATTTGTGCCGTGGCATTTGGGAAGACGAGTTAAATTAGTTTATTAGGGGTTGGAGACAATGAAACTCACTAGTTCGGTATTCGATCGCCAAATTTTCCATAGTGCCAAGGCTGGTAAGGTTACTTGGTTGTGGCAAGATTTACTCTGGGTGGGCATTCTCGCCCTGGTAGCGGGCTTAATATCCTTTGGTTTAGCTCAGTCGATCGCGCCAATTTTATTTGAGAATCCCTCTTGGGATGTCTGGTTTGAGTCGGATTTACCCCGTTCTTTTGCCAATACGATCGCTCGTAGTAGTAATCATTACCGAACTAGTGTCCATCCTATCTTTTCTCTCATTGCTTTTCCTCCAACCTACATCCTCTATCAATTATTGGGAGATGCAGTTACTGCCGTCAGAATTATTATTGCTCTGGTCGCTTCTATTTGGATTAGTATTTTATTTTGCTTATTGAGATTATTTGGTTGTCGCCGACTAGAGGCGATTCTGTTTAGTCTAATTGGGATATTTAGTGCAGCAGCAATATTTTGGTTTAGCGTACCCGAAACTTATTCTTTTGGTTCGGTGAGTATTCTCTTACCATTAGTGGTGGTTGCCATTGGGGAATATCGTCAATTATCACCATGGTGGTATTTACTCGTTAGCGCGCTTAGTTTGAGTATTACTACTACCAATTGGATGGCAGGAATTCTGGCAACCTTTGTTAATAACCACTGGAAGCAAGCTGTACAAATTACCGTTAATACTTTCTGTTTCGTCGTTGGCTTGTGGTTTTTGCAATATTTAATTTTTCCTTCTTCTGAGTTTTTTCTCAAAATTCAGAGCGAAAAAAACTATGTATTCAATGAGGGTTCGGTTAGCCCTTGGAATGTAATTCAATCTTTTATCGCCCATACTATGGTGATGCCAGCGATCGAGATTATTGATAAAACTGCTCGACCGGGATTTGCCACCCCTGGTATCCAAATGGTAACTCAACTATCTTTACCAGGTTCGGCAAGTCTCTGGGGTAAGGTTGCTGTGATTTTATGGGCTGCACTTTTGGGTTTGGGTATTTGGGGCTTCTTGGCGATGAGACAACATCCCAAACTCCGTTTAGTTTTAGGTCTGACTATTTTAGGTCAGCTAGTGCTACATCTGCTTTACGGCGAAGAAACTTTTCTTTATTCGCTGCATTTTGCTCCTTTGTTAGTAATTTTGGCTAGTTGCAGTACTCTGACGCGGGCGCGTCCTCTAGCTTTAGTTTTAGCTAGTTTGTTGCTCGTCTGTATCGGGATTAATAATATCTCGGAATTTAATCGGGCAACAGAAAGGATTAACGAGCGCGATCGCCAAGCAATAACTTTACCAGCATCCAGTAAAAACCAGGAAGAGGCGGGATATCATCGCCTTGGGGGTAGTTTTAGTCCTCCTAATAGTAGTTTTGGTATTTCCTTTTGGATTAGAGATAGAGAAGGAAATCTTCAGACTACTAGCGATAATCTGGCTATTCCAGACATTCGCCAAGAATTGGTTAAGGATAATAACCAAAATTTAGCGGGGATTGAAACCACAACCGATTATTATCAAGCATTTTGGTCTGTAGGAAACTCGGAAAAATGGCAACTAAATTTAAAAAATTCCCCCGATAGCGATCGCCATGTCATGCTTGCTCTTCGCAGTATCGGTGCAACTAAAGGAGAAATACGTTCTTTGGAATGGGATGGACGAGAACTACTAATTAACGAGTTAACTGGCGATCGCTGGATTCTCAAACTCGAACCAGCACCTACCCAGGTTTATTTAGGGAAAGAAAAAGGGGACTGGATGATGGCTCAAAGGAGAACTACTCATGTGTGGGAAGATTGGCTGGGCTTGGGCTACGCTCTATTCGACCTCAATGATGGCAATCAATGGAATTTGACAATGGAAAAAGCCCCAGAGTTGGAAGGAGAAAAAATATGACAATGCCTAACTTTTTGATTATCGGTGCAGCCAAGGCAGGAACAACTGCACTATATCATTATCTCCAGCAGCATCCCCAAATATATATGAGTCCCCATAAAGAACCTCGTTTTTTTGCACTGGAAGGACAACCATTGGATTTTCGAGGCCCTGGAGACAAAACTCGGTTTAAATTTGTCACCGATCTAGATTCTTATCGTGCTTTGTTTGATGGGGTATCTCATCAAATAGCGATCGGCGAAGCTTCTCCTTGGTATTTATACGTTCCTCAAGCGGGGGAGCGAATTAAACATTATTTACCTCAGGTTAAGCTCATTGCCATACTGCGCGAACCAGTAGCCAGAGCCTATTCTAACTATACCCATGCCCTAAGAGAAGGACTCGAACCTCTCGAAGATTTTGCTCTAGCTATGGATGCAGAATCAGAAAGAATCAGCCAAAATTGGTCGTATCGTTGGCATTATCAACAAAAAGGATTTTATTACGGTCAACTAAAACATTATTTTAATTTATTCGATCGAGAGCAAATTAGAGTTTATCTCTACGATGATTTTATTCGTAATCCCGTCAGTTTACTCCAAGATATTTTTCGCTTTTTAGAAGTAGAGGATAGCTTTATTCCCGATCTATCCCGCAAACATAATGTATCGGGTATTCCCAGAAATGTCGCTTTAGACCAATTTTTGATTAGAGATACTCGACCTAAAAGAGTGCTTAAACGTTTATTTCCCGCTAAAATTCTGCGCCAGCAACTAAAAAATAAAATTATGGAATTAAATTTACGCCCCAAACCCCCCTTAGAACCAAAAGCAAAAAAGCGATTTCAACAAGTATATCGAGAAGATATTTTACAACTACAAAAACTAATTCAAAGAGACTTATCTAGATGGTTGGAAACAACTAACAACCAACAACTAACAACTAACAACTAACAACTAACAACCAACAACCATGTATGTACAAATAAAAAAACGAATACCTCAACCCGTCAAAGAATCTCTCAAATCATTAAGCGAACTTAAAAATTTCTATCAAATAAAGAGAGCAAAAGTTCACCCCGCACCTATTTTTATGTTAGGTCATGCGAAATCGGGAACAACAGCGATCGCTTCACTTTTAGGTAAAGTTACTGGTCAGACAGTTACTATCGATCCTATTTTTAGAATCGATCCTGATGGTTATCTACAAAACAAGCTTTTGAGTGGCGAACTTCAATTGTCAGAATTGATAGAAACCTATAAATTTTATTTTTCTACCCCGATTAATAAAGACCCGAAACTGACATTTTTCTATGAAGATTTACGCCAATGTTTACCTCAAGCAAAATTCATTTTTGTTATTCGAGATCCTAGAGATAATCTTCGTAGTTTTCTCAATCGTCGTGGCATCCCAGGACATTTAGATAAGTTACCAGAAGATAAGCAACAATGGATTGGCAATTTACCGCCTATAGCGGGAAAAAATTACATCGAAAAATTGGCTAATCGTTGGAACTTAGCAGCAGATACCTATCTAAATCATCAGGAGGAATTTATCCTCATTAGTTACGAAGATTTTGTTGCTAATAAAGTTCAAACAATTCAAGCTTTGGCTAAAAAAGCTGGCTTAACTCCCAGTCAAAAAATTGACGATTATGTGAATTTACAGTATCAACCCAAAGGCGATCGCCAGATAAGTTGGTCGGAGTTTTTTCAAGAAAAAAACTTACATTTAATAGAAAATATTTGTAGCGAACGCATGAGTTATTTCGGTTATCGTCCGTTTTCAGACTTATAAATATTATTGGAGTAAAGCGAGATGAGTTTACCTAATTTTCTGATTATTGGAGCGCAAAAAGCAGGTTCTAGCTGGCTTGCTTATAATCTACGCCAGCATCCAGAAATCTTTATGCCTAACTCGGAAATTTATTTCTTTAATAAACAAGAGAATTTTAGTAAAGGTCTGGGATGGTACGAAAACTATTTTACTAAAGCAAAAGATAAAGAGTTGATTGGGGAAAAAACCCCTGGTTACATGAGTCAGCCCGATGCTTGTTTCCGCATTTATCAAACTCTTCCTGACGTAAAACTAATTGCCATACTGAGAAATCCCGTAAAGCGAGCAATCTCGGCGATAAATCATCATAGACGGAGAGGAAGAATACCTCCTCTGTTAGATATTAATACTTTGCTCCTCGGAATTTTATCTGGA
This sequence comes from Xenococcaceae cyanobacterium, assembly GCA_051439545.1. GTDB lineage: Bacteria > Cyanobacteriota > Cyanobacteriia > Cyanobacteriales > Xenococcaceae > JASJDJ01. Next base: position 47,890 of record JBFRWK010000032.1, read on the forward strand.
GAAAACCAATATTTAACCAAAGAGTTAAGTTATCAATTTATTGCCAGAGGTAAATATTATTCTCAGCTTAAAGCTTACTACGATCTTTTTCCTAAGGAACAAATTTTAGTTTTAACTCTCGAAGAAGATATCATTAAACAACCCAAAATAACCCTTAAAAAAGTATGCAATTTTTTAGGATTTGACTCCTCTTTTCAATTCCAACAAAGTAATAAAGAAGTAAATAAAAATCAGGCATTATTATCTGAAGCCATACTTAGTTATTACTTGCCTTTTACCAGACCAATCAATCCCAGGTTAGCCAAGCTATTACCAAAGTTTAATTATAATACTCGCCCCGAACAAGAAACTCTTGCTAAATTACAGCATATATATGCTGAAGAGAACGAAAAACTTTTTACTCTATTACAAAGAAGAATACCTAGTTGGCAATGAAAAAAATGAAATTTAAAATAGGGCAGTTCCTCGGTTTATTAAAAACTTTTAGTATCTTTTTGGTTGTCACTTTTACTGTTTTATCAGTCAATACTCCTGCTGCCTTTGCCCATACTCCTCACGATGATATTTTCCAGGTAGATATATCTCCCACCTACGCTAGAGATAAAACCCTATTTATTATTGTTAGAGGTAATTTATTAAAGTCAGAAGATGGAGGCGCAAGCTGGCAAAGAATAGTTAAAGGTCTAGACCATAAACATAGATTATATGCTTTAGATATTTATGCTAAGTCCAAAGAAACTCTCTTTTTGTCTTCTTTGGGAGATGGGATCTATAAATCTCAAGATGGAGGTGCTTCCTGGTCAAAAGTTAACAATGGACTAAACAATTTAAATATCGATCGCCTGAAAATTTCACCCAATAATCCCAATCTTGTTTTAGCAACGGGACAAGAAAAAGAACTCTATCAAACAGAAGATGGCGGTCAAACTTGGCATTCAGTTATTAAAAAAGATACTAAAATAACCGCGATCGCTTTTTTACCCGACCGAGAAGATTTGCTTTTTGTCGGGGATAGGGATGGTAATATCTATTCATCTCAAGATAAAGGCAAGACTTGGCAGTCTATCTCTACTATAGACAATGAAGGAGACATCGGCGCGATCGCAGTATCCCCTTACTTCAGTCAAGACCAAACTATATTCATTGGTATGGCAAGGGGGAGTATTTTTAAATCGACCGATGGAGGCAAATCTTTTACCGAAATAGACGACAGTGTTACTCATCCAGGTATTACCTCTTTAACCATAGTGCCTCAAAATCCCAATAATTTAGCTTTGTTTGCCGTAACCGAATATGACGGTGTTTTTTATTCGGATGATAGTGGTAAATCTTGGCAGGAGTACAGTAAAGGACTTACAGCAGATGCTCAAGCCTATCAATTAGAAAGACCTTATTACAGTGAATTACAAATTTCTCCTACTTTTGCTAGCGATCGCACTGTATTTCTAGCTGGTTACAATGGACTGTTTAAGTCGAGCGATGGTGGACGTAAATGGCAAGAGCTAGATACCCTGTCGGCTAAATCCATTGTTGGCTTGGGCATATCTCCAGATTACGCCAATGATTCTACTGTAGCACTCGGTACTTATATCTGGGGTGCTTATTTATCTGACGATGGAGGAAAAGATTGGCGAGATATCAATCAAGGTTTAGAAGAATTTCAGCGTATTAAACGATTCACTGGTATCTCTCGTGTATTCGAGATGGTATTTTCTCCTAACTACGCTTCCGATAAGACCATGTTTTCTTCCTCCTGGTATGGCTTATATAAATCTACAGATGGAGGAAACAATTGGAACGAGATATCCTGGCAAGAAATTCAGCCCAAGCGTAAACCTTGGTGGACTAGAGCCTCTCAAGCAGTTACCATCGCAGTCTCCCCAAACTTTGCTGAGGATAACACTGTTTATCTAGGAACGATGGATGGTCATATCCTTAAATCCACAAACGGAGGGGATAACTTTGCTCTTGTGGGCAAGTTGGATAACGCAGCTATTTCCCTAGTAGTATCTCCTAACTTTGCTAGCGATAAAACATTGTATGCTGGTATTCCCAACGGATTATATCAATCCCAAGATGGTGGTGCTAGTTGGCAAGCTGCCAGCAATGGTATTGTCTGGTTAGAGGGATTAGATGAAGAAAAAGAAGGCACTGTTAAATTAGCCATCTCCCCCAATTACCAAGAAGATCGAACTTTATTTGTGGGTACGGCAGGAGGAGTTTTTACCACCACAAACGGCGGTGAAACTTGGCAACAATTAGTTAATACTGGCTATGGCGATAATGGTTATATCGAAGGTATTGCTCTATCTCCAGATTATCAGAGCGACCGCACCTTGATAGTTAGTGTTCGCGGTAAAGGTTTATTCAAAAGTGTGGATGCTGGCACAACTTTTACAGAAGTAGGTCAAGATTTGATCGATAATAACCATCTATTGGCTAATATGTATGGTTTTCCCCTAATAGCAGCCTCGATGCCGATTCAATTCTCACCTGCGTACAAAACAGACCGCACTATTTATGGTTATGCCGAAAATCGCATATTTCAATCTCAAGATGCTGGTAATACTTGGTCGGCTATTACTATACCCATACCTGAGGCTAATCGTTGGACTTTTTTATATCTGATCGTTCATACATCTCCCCTCCTCACCTTTGGAGTCGCTTTCGTGACTGCTTTATTGAGTTACTTATGGCTTGGATATCTGCGCTTAGACAAAATATTGCCCTGGAAAAAAGCACCCATCAGAATAGGCGGAACTGTTGCCGTATTTATTATTGTTTTAATCGCATTTGCTAGCTAGGAGGTAAAAAAATGGACTTTTCTCGATCGGGAAATAACAATAAACCACCGATAATTATCTTTCGGAATGAACTGTTACCTTACTCAGAAACCTTCATTCCCAATCAAGTTAATTCTTTATCCAACTACGATCCTTACTATGTAGGTACAAAGCTGATAGATAATCCCCAACTCGATCGAGCAAAAGTAATTGTCCCCTTCCAGGGAAAATCGCGAATTTATCGGCAATTATTGACCAGAACTGGATACATCTGGCAAGGTTGGTTAAATAGAATCAAAAAGCTCGACGCTAAGCTAATTCATGCCCATTTTGGTATTGATGGAGTTTTAGCTTTGCCTCTAGCCCAAAAGACTGGCTTACCCCTGCTAGTAACTTTTCATGGTTATGATGTAACCTCCCAAGATTGCAGTAAATATGTACCTGGTTGGAACTATCAGACTTATGAAAAAGGTCGCCAACTCTTGTTTGACAAAGCCCAATCCTTTATTGCTGTATCTAATTTTATTCGCGATCGACTAATAGCCAAAGGTTGTCCAGCAGAAAAAATAATAGTTCACTATATCGGCATAGACACGGTCAAGTTTAAACCAGATCCAACCGTAAAACGCAAGCCAGTAGTGCTATTTGTGGGTAGGTTAACCGAAAAGAAAGGTTGCGAATATCTAATTCGTGCCATGGCACAAGTGCAGTCTGTAATGCCAGAAGTAAAACTGGTAATTATTGGAGATGGACATCTCAGACAAGAGTTAGAACAATTAGCTGCCAAGTTACTATTCAACTACAGTTTTTTAGGAGCGCAACCTCCAGAGATAGTTAAAACCTGGATGAATCAGTCACGGTTACTAGCCGTACCGAGTGTGACGGCTAGTACAGGAGATACCGAAGGTGCGCCCATGGTTGTCCTAGAAGCTCAAGCAATGGGTTTACCCGTAGTCGGTTCTATTCATGCTGGTATTCCCGAACTCTTGCTTGAAGGGGAAACGGGTTTGTTAGCACGAGAGAGAGACTGGAAAAATATTGCCGAAAATATCCTTTTTATGGTAGAAAAAGATGATTTTTGGCATAAATTAAGCCATCAAGGACAAGAAAGAGTAAATACTAGTTTTAACTTACATACTCAAACCCAGGCTCTAGAAAAGATTTACGATAGCCTAATTGTCCGAGAAAAAGAGCAAACAAATACCAGTCTTACTTTTTCAGAACAGTTAATTTAGTTAGGAGGGAAAAGAATTGTCACCCTTAGTTAGTGTAATCATACCCACTCGCAACCGCCCCCTACTCGCTGCCAGAGCAGTTAAAAGCGGATTACAACAGACTCTCAAAGAAATTGAAGTAATTGTGGTAATCGATGGTGTAGACGAAGCCACCTGTAAAGAGCTATCGAAAATAGACGATCCTCGTTTTCAGATAGTCCAACTACCAGCGAGTCTTGGCGGTGGGGGAGCGAGAAATGCTGGAGTCGATCGAAGTAAAGGAGAATGGATTGCTTTTCTAGACGATGATGATGAATGGTTGCCGAAAAAGCTAGAAAAACAATTAGCAGCAGCCAAAGCTTCTCAATATTCCTATCCGATTATTAGCTGTTATCTGACTGCTCGTACTCCTAAAGGCGAATTTAAATATCCCAGAAGATTTCCCCGCTCGGAAGAACATCTAAGCGAGTATCTTTTAGCACGCAATAGCTTTTCCTTTGGCGAGGGATTAATTCAGACTTCAACAATTTTCACCAAAAAAGAACTATTACAGCAAGTCCAGTTTAAAGCGGGATTAGCCAAACATCAAGATTGGGACTGGCTGTTGCGAGTAAATACTCTAGCAGAAGTCGGGATCGAATTCGTCCCCGAGCCTCTAACTATTTGGTATTGCTGGGAAAAGCGTCCTACTACTAGTACCACTAGTAACTGGCAAAATTCCCTAACCTGGATTCGTAATAATCGTCATTTAGTAACCCCAAGAGCTTATGCTGCTTTTGTAATGATCCAGGCAGGCTCACAAGCAGCATACCAAAGAGAATGGCAAGAATTTCTACCTCTTTTAAAAGAAGCCATCAACAATGGCAAACCCAAGGCGATCGATTTCTGGTTGTATTTAGCCATGTGGCTAGTTCCCAGAGACACTAGACGTACAATCAGAGGATTATTTAGCAGGAAAAATCAAAGTCTTAGCAGTGCCTAGAGCTAAGCCAAGTTTCAACTATTAAGTTAATGAAAAGATAACGTGAAAGTTTAGCAAAATTATTGGAAGCAATTATGTCTAAAGTTCTTTTAACTGGAAGTAACCAGATGATAATTCCTAATTCACCTCGTCAGTCTAGACATGAAATTACGCATCATAAAAATTATCGTCTTTGCTATCTTGGCGAACGTATTTCACAAAAAATCTGGCCTCCTTTACAAGGAGTAAGTTTGTTTAAACCATTAACCCCTAAGTTCGATCTAATTCATTCTTTTAATGCAATTCCCTACACGACAAAACCTTGGATAGTTACTTTTGAATCAGTATTGCCAAGAACAAGAGGTAACTATGGCGACAAACTAGCGTCGATGATTATTAATAGATTAAGTCTAGAAAATTGTCGAAAAATCATAGCTATGTCAGAGCATGCCAAGGAAAAGTTTTTAAGACAAAAGGCTAGCTTCAAAGGAATTAATTCAATAAAAGATAAATTATTAGTTATACATCCTAATTTTCCTGTAAAAGTATCCCAAGAAAAAAAATATTTAAAAGGAAAAACTTTAGAATTGACTTTTGTTGGCAATGATTTTGCAAGAAAAGGTGGTATTGTTGCTTTAAGAATTGCCCAAAAATCAAAAGCAATGAAATTACCAATAAAAATTAATTTAGTATCGAGGATGAATTATGGAGCGAATGTATACACTGATTGTTCCGAGCGAAATAAATATATAAAAGATTTGGAGTTAATTAATTTAGACAATGTATTTTTATATAAAAACATAGCAAATGAACGAGTTATAAATTTGTTGCACAGAAGTCATTTTCAAGTCATGTGTACTCTTGATGATACCTATGGATATAGTATTTTGGAGGGATTTTCAGTTGGAACCCCCGCTATAACAACTAATGTTTGTGCTTTACCAGAATTTGTTAAAAATAATGTGAATGGATTTATTGTTGATTTAGAAGTTAATAAATATAATCATTGGATTCATTTAAAGAATAAATCAAAAGAAAATTACTGGGAAATACTAGATCGAACCTATGAAGATCTAGCAAATAAAGTATTGGATTTTCTTGTCAAAATTATTGATGGTAACAAAAATTACGAACAGTTTAGTGCTGGATCAATTACTCAAGCAAAGATTTATGATTCAGAAAAAGCAAATATTTTCTTTGACGAACTTTACTCAAAAATGGCTATATAAATATGGAGAAAGTAAAAGTTTTAAACATGGTTGAAAAAGATATTTTTTGAAATTAAATAGAATTATCTTTAGATGGATTATGTTGATTTTGGTTAACAAAAGTAAGTTGTTAAATTTTTCCTTTTTTCAAGCTTTGAATGTTAAATGTTACCTCTAACACTAGACCGACAAAAAAATTATCCCAAAGAAGACTTTAAACTAATCGATTTATCCTTTGCCGAAAGAGTCATCTACTGGTCGATCGTGCTAACACCTGTTTGGTGGTTGCTGGGAATACAAACTCTGTTCTATCCAGCAGTAGTAATCGGTTTACTAGTAATTTCTTTCGATCTCGATAAATTAGTCAGAACTTCATTACCCATCTCTGCTTGGGCATGGCTCGCTATGGCAATAGTTATGCTCTGGACGGCAATGATCGGTATTAACAATGTTGGCTTTGAATTTACTAAAGTAGCAGCTACCCTAGTTACTTTTTTCAAAGGCTACTTTTTAATCTTTGCTTGTCTGGTTATACCTTTTGGCAATCAAATTAGAGTACGGGTGATAACTAGAGCAGTTGCTTGGATGGCAGTGGGATATTTAGTCACGATCGTTCTTCAGCTAATCATGATTTTTCTGGGGATCGAAATACCGCCTTTTTTTCCGCCCATAGCTCATTTAATCCCAGGTAACAAAAGCCTAATAGTATGGCTGAATGCTTTTTTTAACCCTTTCTTTGGTATCCCCTTGCCCAGATCTATGCTGTATATGCCCGACCCTCCTATCCCTGGAATTTGTGGTCTTCTCTGTTTCTTTATTTGTTTGGGTGAAACAAATCCCCGTCTCCGAAAATTTGCTTTAGCTGGAAGTTTAGCTGCTTTACTGATTAGCCATAGTCGCTTGGCATGGGTATGTCTACCTTTTGCCATCTTAGTCTATGTAAGTTTTCGGAGTTTCTTTGCCCGACAAGCTTCTATGTGGCTATTTTCCATCACTGCTCTATTTTCTAGTCTATTGGGGATAACTTTGACCGCTCTTGTCAATATACCTCTAGAAATTTTTCATAATGCTCGTCCTTCATCATCAAAAGACCGAGAGTTTGTCATTCAAAAAACCATGGAAGCTTGGCAACAATCTCCCTGGATTGGCTGGGGTATTCCTCAGGACACGGCGGACTGGTATACCTATGAAGTTACTCTCGGCTCTTTTTCTACTTATGCTGGCGTGTTGTACTTACACGGAATCATTGGATTTATCTTTTTTCTTGCTGCTCTTGGCTTTACATTGAGCAATTTTTGGCAACCAGCCGTAGAAGGTAACTCCCTGGCTAAAAAAGCATTTGCCACTTTGCTTGCTTTGTATGTATTTATTCAAGGTCTACCTCTATCTTGGATCGCTGTTTATATCTGGTTTTTCTTTCTGTGGTTAGGAGCGATTTCAGCAGAAATTCAAAAAAATGAATATTCTTATAGCTCTCAATATAGATAGCGATCGAGAAAAATATAGAAAAAAATAAATTTTTGGTTCTAATATCTGTTACTAGAAATATTAATAATTCAAGTAAATATATGCTAGATATAATCAAAGAAAAATCTGAATCATCCCATAAAATAGATAAAAAAATTTTCAATTTTCTTGTCAATATCTATTTTGAACTAAAACGAAAATGGTATCAATTAAAGTATTCAAATTTAACGATAGCCAAGGGAGTTAAGGTCAAAGGCCCATTAAAAATTAGTGGCAAGGTTAGAGTCAAAATCGATTCTGATACTCGCATCAGAAAACGATTAAAAATTTTTGGTTCTGGAGAAGTTACAGTTGGTAAAAATGTATCCCTCAATGGTTGCTTAATCGGCTGTCAAAGCTCCGTTTCTATTGGGGATGATTGTTTGATTTCTGACTGTTATCTAGTAGACACAGATTATCACAACTTAGAACCGCATCTACGTCATGCTCCCCCTGGTCCAAAAGTTACAGCACCGATCGTAATCGAGCGCAATGTTTGGATTGGGGCAAAAGCCACAGTTATGAAAGGAGTCCGTATAGGGGAAAATAGCGCGATCGGCTTAGGTAGTGTTGTCCGTAAATCTGTACCAGCTAATGTAGTAGTTATTGGTAATCCGCAACAGATCGTTAAATCTTTACTGCCCAAAGACAAATCGAGCGATCGCCACGAGCGAGACAGACAGATCGAACAATCTTTAACTCAGTAGGTTATAAGTCTTGCTCGGCATAAATTACTCGATTTTTTCACGCCAAAAATCTCAAACTTCAGTAAAATTACTTAGTAATCGAGTTTAAATATTTTTTTATATTAATTCAGAATTTTGTCTTCAAGCAATCAAAAAGTCTATTTCGACATTATCTAATTAACAAAAATAATTCAATTACAGGAGATTAAATCCGATGAGTAGAATAAATTCAATTATTAGCAGACACTGGACAATTTTATTGGCTTTTAACTTATTTGTTGTTGGTGTTGCTATCTTAAAAATAAACTTGTCTTCTAAAGTTTGGAGTGCTAGCGCGCAATTAATTTTGCCAGAAGAAAAAGGTAAACTTAATGCTAATTTAGGAACTCTCGGCTCTCTCAACAGTGGCGATACGAATTTTTCTGCCAAAGTTAATCCCCTCATAGCTCAGGAATCTATTCTGACTAGTAATGTGGTGATGCAAGAACTGTTAGAGTCTGATGTGGAACAAGAAGAGTTTCCTAGTGTCAAAGCCTACAAAAATCTATTTGAAGTAGAGATTACTGAAGATTCTACTACTATTAGTTTGATGGCTACTGGTTCTAATCCAGACTTAGCTCGCGAACGGGCAGAGAAATGGATAGAAGTCTATCAAGAGCGTTTAAACCAGCTACGGAAAGAAAACTCTAAAGCTCGTATGAACTTTAACCAACAAGAATTAGTAGAAGCAAAACAAGAATTAGAACAGACACAAACAGAGTTAGCAAGATTTAAGCAATCTTCTGGATTAGTTGATTCTGACGAGCAAACTAGTGGAATTATTGCCTTAATTAATCAGTTGTCTGCTGCTAAATATGAAGCAGAAGTACAAGCTCAAGCTAACGAGAGAAAAGCTTTAGCTTTAAGTACTCGTATTGGTATGACTCCCTCTCAAGCTATAAATTCTGTAAGCTTAAGCGAAAACCAAGAGTATCAATCAGTCAGAGAAAAGCTGATAGAAACAGACATAGAACTAAGTCAGTTAAAAACTACCCGTACTGATGCCGATCCTCAGGTTCGAGAATTGCGTCTCAAACGAGATGAATTAAGAAATCAACTTCAAAATTACATAAGACAAGGAGTCGATCGAGCTTCTTTAGATACGACCGTAGCTAATAATTCTGGTCGAACCAACTTGATTCAGGAGCTAATCTTAGCAGAAAGTGAAGCTCAGGCACAAAATGAGGAAGCAGAAAAATTAGCCAATAAAATTCAGCAACTACAAGCTAATCTCGAAAAAATCCCTGCAAACAACAGTAGATTACAAAAGCTACAAAAAGAAAAAGATGTAGCAGAAGGTGTTTACCAAGGTTTGATTGCTAAATTTCAGCAAGCCAAGATTGATGCTTTCAATGCTTATGCTCAAATACAAGTCTTAGAACCACCTGTCGCCGATTTTCGACCAGTCGAACCAAATATTATGCTAATTCAACTTAATGCTTTGTTAGCAGCAGTTGTAGGTAGTACGGCTTTGGTTCTCTTCCGCGAACAACGGGATCCTCTCTTAAACGATCGAGATTTACAGTCTTATGGGTTACCAGCTATTGGCTATATTCATGATTTCAAATATTTTGGTAACGCTTTAAAAAATAATCAATTCTGGTTAAATATAATTTCACAATCTAACACGATAATCGAACTAGATTTTCAAAGACTAGCTTCAGCCATTAGTTTACAACCATTAGAAAATCGAAGACTTTTAGTTACTAGTGCCGTATCGGGAGAAGGAAAAACCACTGTTACCCTTGGCTTATCCAAAGCATTAGCAGATCTAGGATTTAAAGTTTTGATGGTTGATGGAGATTTTCACAAATCGGAATTGACTAATAGCCTAGCTGGATTCAACCTGGAGGATAAACCTGGAAAACCAATAGAAATAACCACTAATCTCTATCTACAAGCTAGAAATCATCTTGCTCAACAAGCAAATACCGCTGCTCTGGTCAAACAAGGAAAATTTGAACAGCATCTAAAAATTCTCGAAAAATCCGATAACTATGACTACATTATTGTCGATAGTGCGCCAGTTAGTCTTACTAGTGAGACGGCTTTAATGGCTACAGAAATCTCTAATGTGTTGTATGTAGTGCGTCAGAATTTCAGCGAACGCAATTCTGTTTATGCCAGTTTCGACCAATTAAATCAGCATAATGCCAAAATTTTTGGTTTGGTAGTTAATGGAGTCAAAAATAATTCTCGACCCTATTCCAAAGGATACCTCGAACCAGCAAAAACTGGAGTTTAAAATTAGCTGTAAGCCATTAGCTATAAGCTTGACTCGCGCTCCTGTGGTGAAATTGACGAAGTCACTCGCAGGCTCCGTCTTCTCAAGGCGGAGTACCTTCGACCCCCAAAAAACAGCTATTTCCCTCAGGAGTAGAAGAGTTAAACTAGGCTCTAATCCCTTGATGGCTTAAATAAATAAAAAATCAGCTTCTATTTTTTAGGCTAGATTTTTGGCAGATTCGATCGGCAGTAGTTATTAAGTAAAAATTTCTTACCATGAGACGCAGAGACCTTCTCAAACTATCGGGAGCGGGTACAACTTTAGCTTTGGTCGCTCACCAGCTTTATCGGCACAATGGCTCGGACAACCAAGACTTAGTTGTTAATCGACTTGATTTATCGACCCCTTTAGCTTCAACTCAAACATCTTTTGACTCTCAGATCGAGATCGACTGGAATACTTCAGTAAGTGAAGCTGTTTCTTTTGTATTTGGCTCTAATGATTATGAAATTACTGTTTTAGACAAAGCCCAAGACCAAGTCTTTCAAAATTTGTTAGTCGATCTGGAAATTCCTTTAATTCGCATTCATCATGCTCAGCTTAGCGATCGCTGGACAGATGCAGCAACTAAAAGTTGGGACGAAGCGAAAATTAAAGCTTGTTATGATGCTTCTTATTCATACCAACCTACCATCGTGCAAAATATTCCTCGTTGGCCAGAGTGGATGGCAACAGAGGAAAAAAATCTGCTAGCTAGCTCCGAACATGATAATTATGCTTCTTTCTGCGCCGAATTGGTGAATATTCTCAACCAAAGCCAACAGCGACAAATTATCTACTGGGAACCAATTAATGAACTAGAAAAACGCTATGAGCAAGCAGATAAAATAGACGAACTTTGGCAAATTTACAATAAAGCAGCCATCGCTATGAAAGCTCAAGACCCCAGCATTAAAGTAGGTGGCCCTGCTCTTACCTGGGACAATGCACCAATGTTGGCGCAGTTTTTACAAAACTGTGGCGATAATGTTGATTTTATTTCTTGGCATCGCTATGGAACGGGAAATCCAGAACTATCGACTGAGGAGCTTATGTCCCGTACTTCAAACTATAAACAACAGGTGCGTAAGTTTCGTTCCGTAGCAGCTAAACATCTTCCCGAACGCAAAATTCCTCTGTTTTTGAGCGAATACAATATTAACTATTCCTGGAAATCTGGCGAAAACCGTCAAAATACTTATATTGGAGCAGTTTGGTTTGCTTCGGTACTCAAACATTTAGCTGAGTCTGGTATTGAGATGGCTGCTTCTTGGCATCTTAAAGATGGAATTTATGGCATGATCGACCCCCGCAATAATCTACGTCCAGCAGCAACGGTATTTGCTTGGGGCAATAAATACTTAACTGGTACGGTAATGAAGACAGATAGCGATCGCTCGGAAGTAGAATCTCTGGCAGTCGAGCAAAAAGACGGCAGGCGATCGATTTTGCTGATCAATAAGTCTTCTTCCCCTGTTAGGGTAAACTTGCAAATAAGCCCCACAACTTTTTCTTTTCAACAAGTAGAAGCCTTTTCTCTCGGTGAGAATGGTACTAACAATATTACTGAAGCTAACTCTATAATCGATTCTCGATCGATCGACCTACCTTCTTATTCTCTGGTCTTGTTCCACGGTTATACTTGACTTAATTAGATTTGAATTCGATAGACACAACGTCTTTCTCCAGCAACAATATGTTCGGTTCTAGCTATATCTACATTTTCTCCCAAAACAGTTTGAAATATTTCCTGCTCTTTGGCACATAATCCCGTACAAGCGATCGCAGCAGCATAATAAGTTTTTTCTATTGCAACAAGTCTTTTTATTTCAATCTATTATCCGTACTTGATATAAGCTAGTTTTTAAAGAAAAAACTTTAGAAAGCTAGATGCATAAAAATAAGGTAGCGATCGTTACTGCTGCGAGTCGGGGTATTGGTGCTGGCTGTGCGCGAGAATTAGCAGCAAGAGGATATACTGTCTCTTTGATGGCGCGAAGTGAAAGTGTTGTAGATTTGGCTTCCGAGTTAGGTGGTATTGCCATTCAAGGCTCGATCTCTAACGATCGAGATTTAAAAAGATTAGTTACAACAACAATAAGTAGATTCCATCGCCTTGATGCAGTAGTAAATAGTTTTGGCGATCCACCCCGACCAGATTTACTGGAAATTGACGATGAAATGTGGCAAGAAAACTTTGAAATGCTCTTTATGAGTGTAGTTCGTATTGCCAGACTAGTCACGAAACCCATGCAGCAAGCAGGAGGAGGCGCGATCGTCAATATTTCTGCCTGTGATTCCCAAGAACCAGATTTAGCTACACCTTTTAGTGGTACACTTCGCGCTGCGATGGAAGGATTTACCAAACTATATGCCAAACGTTATCGTAGCGATCGCATTAGAATGGTTTCGATCGCACCTTTTTTTGTAGCAGATTCAATGGAGGAATTAGCAGGATGGAATGTCCCAGAAAATCTGATCTTAGGTCGTCCTGCTACTTATGCTGAGTTGGCTAAAATAGTGGCTTTTCTCCTTGCCGATGATGCCAAGTTTATTACAGGTACGACGATTAAAGTGGATGAAGCCTTTTCTGCTGCTATTTAGGGTTATCGGTTGCTGTGAATAACCATAGGAGAAAAGATGACAAACATTATAATTAAACCTTTAGATCCAAAAAAAAAGGCACAGAAAATCATCGAGGTTTTTGTTGCTACTTTTGAGAAAGACCCACTTATGGATTATTTTTTTGGTAATGAGTATCATAGTTTAGCCAAATATCTCTGGCAATATGTTGACGATCTAACTCCTATCTTAGATTTACTACTTTTAGATGCTTTTGTTGAATCAAAATTACAAGGCGTTGCTTTTATAACTACACCAGAAGTAGACAATACAGGCAAACAAGAGGAAGTCGATCGACTAGACGAACAACTAGCCAGTGCGGTAGGAGAAGCAGCCATCATGAGAATGGAAGCATATAGTCGGATTAAAGAAGCCAATAAACCAAAGCAACCACATTTTTATCTCAACACCCTTGGTGTAATACCAGAGAGTCAGGGAAAAGGAATAGGAAAAGCTTTAATGGCAGAATTACACAAAATATCCGCAGCACACCCCCAATCTTCTGGTATTGCCCTAGATACTGAAAATGAGCAAAATCTTAATTTTTATCAGAAACTTGGCTATTCAGTTTCGACAATAACCAATCTCGATCGAGTCAAAATATCGTCTATGTTTAGACCTCAAGAATAATATTATTTTGAACCTAATAACTACTGACTACCTAAGAAACAGCTTAGCAAAGTAAAATAATAGACTGAAAATCTGCATAAAAAGTCGAAGGTACTCCGCCTTGAGAAGACGGAGCCTGCGAGTGACTTCGTCAAACTTAATTTAGAGGAGAAAGAGCATTTGCCCAAAATCCGTATACGTCAGCACGTTAATCCTCTTAGTCGTAAATTTCAACAAGCGATCGCTCTTCCAGACTGGCAGAAAATCTATCCTCATCTAGAATATCCTTTCCATTTAGATATTGGCTGTGCCAGAGGCGAATTCTTACTACAAATGGCACAAATGTATCCTCAAACCAATTTTTTGGGGATCGAAATCCGCGAAGCTTTAGCGATCGCTGCTAACCAGAAAAGAGATGAATTAGGCTTAAATAATCTTCATTATCTTTCTGGTAGTATTAACGCTTCTGCCTCTACTTTACTAGCATCTTTACCAGCAAATTCTCTTCACTACATCACCATTCAATTTCCCGATCCTTGGTTTAAGAAAAAACACCAAAAACGCAGAGTAGTGCAACCACAATTAGTCAAGATTTTGGTAGATTATTTAGTCGATGGGGGTAATATTTTCTTACAGTCGGATATAAAAGAAGTTGCCATTCAAATGCGCGCTCGCTTTTCTGCTAATTCTTTCTTAGTACAACAACATTCAACAACTTGGTTAGAGGATAATCCTTTACCCATACCCACAGAAAGAGAATTATACGTACTCTCAGATAATAAACCTGTTTATCGGGTATTGTTTAAGAAAATTCTCAGTCAATCTAGTTAAATTATGCTCTTGCATAAAAAAACCACACTTCGCTAGAAATGTGGTTAACATAATTAACATAAATTATCCCTTAAGGAGCTACTAATTTTTAATAGACTCCAGGATTATAACGATTATCACCAAAAGTCATTACATCTGCAAGATCGGTAACTACAAAGTTATCTAGATTAGCTTGTAATCTTTCTTTTTGGCGATCGCTTAAACCAGGAATAGACAAAACATCTTCTACCTTTTCGTAAGGAGAGTTTTGAATAATTTTACTGGCTAAGTTCGGATAAAATCCGCGCAATTCACGAAAATCACGAACATCACTATTATTAAGATCGATTTTTTTGCCTACTTCTCCCAATTTAGCATCAGCAGCATTACGACGTTCTGCTGCTGTTAGGGCTATAAGAGGAGAGGATTGACTAGAAAAATAGCTCATTTCAAGAGCTTGTGCCTGATTAACTCCAGAAAAACCCCAAAAACTTACTGTAAATAATAGTGTGGCGATCGCGCCTATCAATCTTTTCATCGACTTCATTCCTCCCAATCTCGAAATAAATAATTACAGAGAAGTTTAATATTTCTCTACAAAATTAATTTTTATTTTCTATCATTTCATCTTATCTCAGTACTAGCAATACTTTTATCTTAACTGCTAGGAAATATCTAGAATTGTAATAAAGAACAAAAATCAAGTCGTTGGTCAAAGAATTTGTGGCAATATAGAAAATTGCTTGTTTATAATTTTTCAGGAACTTTCAATTATGGCTTTAAGATTAGGTGATACTGTACCTGACTTTACTCAGGCTTCCAATATGGGAGATATCTCCTTTTATGACTGGGCAGGAGACAGTTGGGTAGTATTATTTTCTCATCCTGCCGACTATACTCCTGTTTGCACCACCGAATTAGGAGAAGTCTCTAAACTAAAATCTGAATTTGAGAAACGCAATACTAAAGTAATTGCCCTCAGTATTGATGGGGTTGAATCTCATAAAGGCTGGATTGGTGATATTAATGAAACCCAAAATACTACCGTAAATTATCCTATTTTGGCGGATGAAGATAACAAGGTTTCTGACCTTTACGATATGATTCATCCCAATGCAGATGCTAAAGTAACAGTGCGTACTGTGTTCGTAATCGATCCTAATAAGAAATTACGTTTGACTATTACTTATCCTCCTAGTACTGGGCGTAATTTTCAAGAAATTTTGCGAGTAATTGATTCTCTGCAACTAACCGATCGATATTCTGTAGCTACTCCCGTCAATTGGCAAGATGGAGAAGATGTAGTAGTTGCACCTTCTATTCCGACAGAAGAAGCAAAACAGAAATTTCCCAAAGGTGTTGAAGAAATTAAACCTTATTTACGGATGACTCCTCAACCCAATAAATAAATAGTGATTAGAAATCTATTTTGGTTAAAATTTATTGAGTAAGTAATCGGGGTGGGAAGTACCTACCCCATATTATTTGTTTTTAGAGAGACGCTTATTTCTTACGAGCTTTCCAAGTACCACCGTAACGATAATCGTCATTGTTTGCACTAGCTTTTTGCCAGCATTGGGGACAAACTAGAACCCAATTATCACTTTTATCGTATTGAATTCGATAGCGAAGAGTAACTTTTTTGTGGCATAGATCGCAAGGTTTTGAAGCTAGCTTAGACATTTTAGAGATTTTGAGTGGAATGAATTGATAATAAATATCTAAATTTTGACCCAGATAGAGTTTTACTTAATTTAAACTTTTGATAATATTTAATTATAAAAGCGAATAATTATAAGAGCGAACGGTTGAACTTGAAATGTAATTGAGAATGAGCAATCTCATCGTCGTAAAGTTTTAGCAAATAATAATTTATATATGGATCGCCGTAGTTTTCTTAATTGGGTCGGAATAGGAGTATTAGCTAATTCATTACCAGCTGCGATTGTTGCCTGTGGCGATTCTCCAACTAATATTTCCGCTCGGAATATCGAGTCAGAAGCAACTAACAAAATAGCTAATATAAATAATTTTCGGATGATCGGAACATCCTCCGAATTAGAAAAAATGGGGTTTATTCTCTATACCAATGTTGTCGATAAACCGATCATGGTATTTCGTCATCCCGAAACTAGAGAATTAATTGCCATAAATCCCAAATGTACTCATCAACAATGTGATGTGGCGATCGATGCCAAGCAAAATATTCTAGTTTGTCCCTGTCATGATTCTTACTTTTCCTTTGAGGGTAAAGTGCTAAAAGGTCCAGCCAGACAACCATTAGATGTTTATCCAGTCGAACAAAATGGTTATGTTATTGTGGTCAACATAGGGGAAGACAACGGACTTTAGTTAGGATCGATCGCCTAATTTAGTTAAAATAATGCTTATGCTCGTAATATTTTAGCGTAAGAATTCAGGTGGGGGTTGAAGAAAAAAAGCAATTTAGGTAATGTAGGAGTCAAGATGAGTGAAACAACTTCTACGAGAAACCGAGAGAGATTGAGCCAGTTGTCAACAGAAGAACTGGTAGAAATGATACTGACTCAAATTGAAGTAATTGAATATCTCAAGCAAGAAATAGAGAAGTTAAAAGTAAGTAGAGATAAGAATAGTAAAACATCATCGAAGCCACCATCATCAGACTTACTGAAGAAATCAGAGAAAAAGAAAGATAAAGAAGAGAAAGCCAAAAAACCAGGGGGACAACCAGGACATCAAGGGAATACTCGAAAGGGTTTTGGTCGAGTAGATCGCTATGAATTATTGAGAGCAAGTCATTGTTGTCATTGTAGTCAAGAGTTGGCATCGAGCAAAGTAGTAAAAATTGAGAAACGTGCCGTAGCGCAGCTAGTCTCAAAACCAATAGAAATAGTCGAGGATCAACGTCTTCATCGTTTCCAACTTGCCTTTGCGCTAAGGGGTCTCCCGACTAGAATTAACGACGACAGGAGTTAATTTAGCGGGAGGCGTGCCGTATAAACGCCTGGGGAGACCCCAGGCGACAGGCACTTGGGAATTAGCGCACGATCAACTAGACGGTCTCGACTGGTTTTGTACGTATTTTTTCAACTGCTCAACAGTTACCCCACCACAAGAAGCTACGAAATAGGATGCAGTCCAGAGTACAGGATTACGATAAGCATTCTTAATTTGTGGAAACTCTTTGCGAAGATAGCGACTAGATACAGTTTTTAGATTAGCAATTAGCGGTACTTAAACAATTTTGATAGTCAAAATAAGATAGAATGCCTTTTATTCTAGTGTTTTGTGCCTATACTTTTATTCTTTGGCATAAGCTAACAGGTGGGTTAAGAAGACGTTGGGCAAATAAACCTTTGAACACTTTTCCTGAAGCTAAGATCGTCATTTCGTACAGCCATATCTTGAGGACACGGATGGCGAGGTTGCCTCGCCATCGTGAGATGTCCGTATCGTTTTGTCCAATGGCTCAACGAAAATCGACACGTATTTGCAGCTTATAAAGCCAGTTGTGGCTTGATCCGAGGCTCAATTTTTGTTTAAGTCCCGTTAGTTGAGCTAAGATAGCACCTTCGTATTGTTGTTTGGATTCTGCGTTGGTCATATACTGAAAATGATGAATAAATTGTTTTTGGCGAGGACACGGGTGAGCCGTACAACAGCTCACCGTGAGATGTCCGTTTCGCTGCCAAATTAATTAATTAATTTGAACAAAACTGTTATCAATAAGCTGAGTAACAGGGTTAGGATTGTTGAGAAGATGCCAAATAACCACTTCAACCAAACTAAATCATTTTTGGTGGTGGCTAGGCTTATTTTTATGTCTTCTATTTTTTGATTGATTTTGTCGAATTTATCGTCAACTTTTTTATCGAGTTTTTCGATTAAAGCTTTTAAGTCGGTATCTGTACTGGCAGTCATAGTAAAATGAAAAATGAATTTGAGATAAGGTGGTGAAATATTTTCACTGCCTATTTTTATGTTTACCATTCCAACAATTTTTACTCAAGGCGATCGCCGCATAGAGATCATTGGTCACAAGTTAAGCTTGAGTCGCAGTTGTCAAACGTGAGTTCGACGAAGTTAGAAAACAGCAGGAGGAAGAGCAGATAAAGCTTTAGGCTCAAGATCGAGAGAAGGTTTTTCAGCTGAACTTCCGATTGAGAAAAATGACGAAAGCCTTCATTTAAGGTAGTTGTAGCGATTTTTTTACTACCTGTTACTGGCTACAATTTCTCCTCAGCTAGACGTGAAGGGGGTTTGAGGGAATTGTACCTATGTAATTTTATTATATTGTGATCGCGCAGTGGCTCGCGAAGCGAGATCGCGATCGTTGGGGTCAATATATCTTTTTTCTGTCCATGTATGGAGTCAAAAGAAAAAACCGCTATAGTGCTTGCTGCATGGGCTTTCGGGTTGCAAATAGTAATTTTGTATGGGGGAAGTTCAGTTATACTTTCTTGAACTTCATTCGGGACAAAGGGGTCGTGGGTTAAAATCCCACCATCCCGACCTGTACATTTACTTCTTTATCTGCATTTGTCTATGGTGCAATGGCTTGAAAGATCGGATGTCTGTTCAAATCAGGGTAATGAATAATATGTAGACAATTATCTTGAAAAACTGAGGCGTAGCTAGAAGATAGGTTGGCTATAACTTTTTTAAGATTGGTTTTATCGATCGTTACTAAACCAGTAACCAAAGTTTTTTCTGTAGCTAGAGAATCTTTGATTTTACCTGTCAGTATTTGCTGTCGCCAAACCTCTAAAAATCGATCGCCTGGTATTTGTAAATATAATAACTGAGAACGTTTGGGACGCAGGTTTTCGAGAAAAGGAGTAGCGAACTTATGATTATCACTCAAAATAAAGTCGATCGATTCTTTTTGCCAAAATGTTGCCAATTGCTGTTGTTGTTCCTCAGTAGAATCAGTAGCTAAAAGCAGTAAACGTAAACCTTGTTTTCCTTCTTTTAGTTTTGGTAGAGTTTTACCTAAATGTGCTGTCAAATTTAGAGCTTTAAGACGAGATGATGGTACTGAAATTTGCTGCCGTGTAAATTCTAGAAGGGAAATACCACAATTAGATTGTTGCAGAAAGTTGTAATTATTTGGCTCTATTCCCAATGCTGTGTTAATTAAAGCACGATTCGCCCCTCCATGACCGACAACCAAAATTGTTTTTCCTTGGTATTGTGGGAGAGTTTCCTGCCAAAACTGTTGTGCTTGTTGATATAAGTCGATTACGGGAAAAGTTTCTCGTCCAGTGACAGGGTTGAGTAATTTAAATCGAGCGGGATAGTTTTTCCAATAAAAATATTCTTGGGGAAAATTTGCTTGAACGTAGGGATAAGTTAAACCTTGCCAAGGGGAAATATTAATTTCTTTGAGTTTGTCGCTAATTATTACTGGCGGTAAATTTGTCCTAAATTCTCTTCTGGCATTAAGTATTTCGGCTACAGTTTGCTGTACTCTTTGAAGTGGACTAGCATAAATAGCATCAATAGCTACCGATTTTAAAACTATGCCTGTTCGATAAGCATCTTGTTGACCTTTCTCAGTTAAACCAGATTCGTCCGAACAACCTTGATATCTGCCTTGCTGATTATAAGTACTACGACCATGGCGCACCAAAATTACCTTAGTAGTCTGAGGTGTACTGTAATTGCAAATCAGAGAGGGACAAATCAGAGAAGGACGAGTATACTGCTTTATTGTTTGAGAAGAAAGAGTAATCATGAAGAGACGGTAACTTAAGTTATTAGTTTTAGCTATTGCTTAGTTTCAAAAGCCGATCGAATTATTTTTGTAACGACGAATCCAATAGCTATTTAAAGACCGCTCTATGGTTTTAAGGCTATTAGCTAACCAGGTATTAGTTTGTCCCAAGCTTAAAACACCCAACAAAGGACGGAAAAGAGTTTGATAACGCCAATTTATCATCGATTCATCTAGCTGTAAATCCTGCTCTCGGTCTGTTAAATTCCATTTTCGATTAAAGTGTTGTAAAGTAGCTGATTCCCAATCATCGTTCCAACGCAGATAAAAAAACGGTAAATCCGACCACTCTATTTTGCCAGTAACATGAGTGACGATAGAACTCGGTTCGCAATAAATCGTGCCACCTGCTTGAGTTAAACTCAAACAAAAATCGATATGTTCTTTAGTGTTTAAAAGTTGCTCATCTAGGCAGCCAATTTCTTCAAAAATATCTTGGCGAACCAGCATACAATGAAATTTAGCCAATTCACTTTGTCTTCTTTGAAGCCAATCTTGCACTTCAACTAAACTGTTATCCACAAAGTAGTGTTCTTCGTAAACTTTTCTGATAATCTCGTCGCCTTTAGTTTCTACAATGATATGTGCTTCTCCTCCTGCAAAATGAACTTTTTGAGGGCTTGATTCACCATTACAAATAAGAGGACAAACCACGGTAGCCTCAGTTTCTTCAGCGCAGTTAATTAGTTTTTCTAGCCAATTAGGGGTAAAAACTAGATCATTATCTACAAAAACTACATATTTAGTTTTGGCGTAGCTTAAGCCAATATTTCTGGCTTGGTTTGGTGTAAGATAGCGATCGCGACGAACTAAAGTGAATCTTTTTAGCTGAGATTGTTCTTCTAAATAGCTTTGTATGCGCGCGGGAGAATTGCCATCGACATAAACTAGAGAAAAAGGAATACAAGTATGTTCGTAAAGACTTTCTAAAGCTAGCTCTGTATAACTAAAACGCTCTTGTGGGACGACGATAATCGTAACTTGAGGACTTTCCATGTTGTCAATGCTCTAAATTAATACTGGTATTTGGCTCAAGATAACTAACCTTTTAGAGAAACAGTTGAAGGTTTTAGACCATGCTAGGCAATGGAAGAGACGTAGGTAAAGTTAACACATGGCGATAGACTTGTTCCCAGTTTTGTTGTTCTGTAAAAGGATTAAGACTCGATACTTTTTTCCAAGCAGCCATACCTAATTGTTTGCGCAATTCTGGTCGAGCGATTAATTCTCTTAAAGCAGTTTCTAATTCTTCACTAGAGTAAGGATTAACGAGTAAAGCATCTCTTCTATCTTCTAAAATTTCGCCGATCGCATCGACATTTG
This sequence comes from Xenococcaceae cyanobacterium, assembly GCA_051439545.1. Lineage (GTDB taxonomy): Bacteria > Cyanobacteriota > Cyanobacteriia > Cyanobacteriales > Xenococcaceae > JASJDJ01. The sequence goes on from JBFRWK010000032.1 coordinate 69,675, forward strand.
TGCCAACAATCGCTCTAGTTGCTAACATGGCTTCTAAAAGAGCATTGGGACAGCCATCGTGTAAAGAAGGAATAGCAAAAATATCCATGTAAGGTAAATAGGCTAGAGCTTCTTCACGGCTCACTGTTCCTGTAATAATGATATTTTCGGCTAAACCACTGTTACTAATTTCTCGCTCCCAATATTCTTTTTCTTTAGCAACGAAATCCCCTACTAATAGTAGAGTTAATTCATGTTCTGTTGTTAATTTTTGGCAAGCATCAAAAAGATATTCTAATCCTTTTTTATCGCGAAATCTGCCCACTGACCCAATAACAGTTCCCTTGAGTTTTTCAGCTAAAGGAGGAGTAGGTAAATTATCTAAATTGATGGGTACGATCGAATTCCAAAAAGCTGAAGATTTAGTTTCAATAGTAGGGGCAATTATTCTGGCTCTCTTCATTAAATCTCGACTGACAAATGTCGTCCAATCAGAGTTTTCTAATGTCCACCTAATTTGTCCGAGTTGCTGGGGATTAAAAATATGTTTGTGTAAGTCTGCGCCTCTGATACTGTTAATAATAGGTAAGTTATTTTCTTTAGCTAAGAGAGTGGTCAAAAAACCCATCTCATTGATAAAAAAAGCATGAAACAGATCGAATTGATATTTTTGGTGGATCTGTTGTAAAAGTCCATGAAGATCGCAGATGTAATCTTGTTCTTTGGCAGAAGTCGATCGCACTGCGGGAAAAAGACGATGTACGATTATTCCTTTCCTTTCGGTAGTTTGGTAATGAGAACGACGAAACTCCCCATCCTTTGCCATCTGTCTTTCTTTACGGAAAACCGCCCGAAAAACGGCTACATGAACTTCGTACCCCAAATTGATTAACATATGAGCGATACGTTGCACCGATTCTCCTACTCCTCCGACATCGGGGGGAAACTCTAAGGTAGTGAGGCAAACTTTTCTAGTCATTGGCAAATATTCAGTGTTGTCTAATAATTTCTACTATTGATGAGAAGTCCTATTGGTTTTCTGTACCTAACCAAATCTCCAACTTTTGTCGAGAATGTGATTATCTTACATTCTGCTAACTCAACATAAGATTTAGGTGAAACTTATATGAAATATTTCTCATCTAATTGGCAGAATAAGAGCGCACATCTGATTAAAAGCCACGTTTTAGATAAGAAGGCTTAAGTAGGGTTTGCTGAAAAAGTTTTCTGTGAAGGAAAGTAATGAGTAATAAGTAATGAGTAATGAGTAATATTTGAGCAATTTGGGCTTAGAATACTTGGCTTTTTCCCCTCTAAATTTTCAATTGGAGCAAGATTATGAACAGAAAAAATCGATGGTCAGGTATTTAAAGATACCTTAGATTCGTTAGAAACTATTGTTACATCAAGGTTTTAGATTTATTCAGCAAACCCTAAGTAAATACGAACCTTATACTAGCCGTACCTATTACATGAGCGAGAAATGTCTTGCCAGAGGAGCGAAACCAACCCGTAAATAATTTGGTTGCCAAATGATAAGCATTGAAGATATGCTTCAGTTCTAGATTAGAGTAGCCATCACGATGTATTTGGTCAAAAAGCTGAAGGTTTGTCTGAGCATATTTGTGAGGAGTTACTCTGCTTTTGGAATACTGTAATAAGGACATAGATTAAAATGCTAATTAGAAACTTCAAATGTACTAAGTTTTGGCGAATATTTGGATGGGATAGTTGTATAGTGACATGGAATCTTTGGTAATCTGTTCTACTGTGGTTATATCTTCGGGAGAAAGAGTCGATCGCCATTTATCGATGCCAACAGCACTAATTGCCCGATTAGCTAGTCGATTAGGGCCTTTGGTTGGTTCTTCATCGGGGAGAAAGACTTGTTGTACATTTTGAGTACGCTCTTGAATCATAGCGGGGTAGAATTCTTCTCCGAGAAAGTCACAAAGCTCGATCGTCTGTGACTCCGCATCTGCAACCAGGTCTTCGTATTTGATAAGTTTTACCCTGGGATTTTCAGACCATTTGTCCTGAAAGATAACAATGCTGTCACTCCATTCTTTAGCACGAACGTCTACGGGGGTTTTAGGCCATCGCTGTAAAGTTGAAGCTATTACAGCACGAGGATCCCGCAGCATCCAAATAATTTGTGCTTGAGGATACCAATCTAGTATTTGGTCTAGATATTTATAATGATCTGGAGTTTTTTCTACCCATCTTGGTTTGTTCATTGTAGCAGCAAGAACTTCCATCATAGTATTAAAGATGGTTTTCAAGTTTATCTCGTCTGCTGCCAAGATTTTTGCTTTAATTAAGGTCGGGTCTATAACTATTTTCGGAAATCGATTGTGGTCGCTGAATTCTTGCCAAAAAGCTTCAAAGTTATCCAAATTATTTAAATCTGTTTTTTGATACCGTTCCCACCATTTGGGGAAAAAATGAGTTTCTCGTGAAACTGCCAAATTGGGATGAACAGACAACATCGATCGCATTAATGTTGTTCCAGAGCGAGGCATACCCACAATAAAAATAGGATTATCGCTTGTTTTATTAGTCATTAGTTATTAGTTATTAGTTATTAGTTATGGCAATCCTAGATGATTTGGGAGAAAAAACAAATGACCAAAAACTGATAACAAAAGACATTTAGCCACATAATTCTCGCGACTTAAATAGGATTGTTATATTAGTCATTAGTCATTCGTTATTATTCATCTATCGATCGACCAAAATTTATTTTGACAGTTGTACTGCTTTTGTCGGTGTTTTCTGGAGTAGATGTTGACCGAGGCGACGGGCGAGAGCAAGGATAGTGAAAGTGGGAGAATAGGATGGCCCTGTGGGAAATACTGCCGAACCAGCTACATAGAGATTATTTGTACCAAATACGCAACAATTTGTATCGACGACTCCCTCTTCAGGACGACTAGCCATGCGAGTAGTACCCATTTGATGGGCTGCATCGGTCATGTTCTCTATACAAGGAAGCTCTTCCCCAAACTCAATCGTTCCCAAACCAGACTCCTCGACCCTATGGGTTAAAAGTTCTACTATTTTTGGCAATGAATGTCGATCGTGGTCGGTAAAGCACCAGTTAACTTCTAGCTTGCGTTGACCTAATGCATCGCTTTCTGTTCCTAAGGTAAGGCGACTTTCTTTATGGGGAACGTGTTCAAATGCCAAATTAACTCGGTAGGCAACCACCAAACCATAATTATCTCGTGCGGTAGGACGACCTGGCACGATATCCATTGACTTTTCGTAGATTGGCTTCAGATATAAGGCGTGTTCGAGCAACTTCTGTTCTCGTTGAGTTGCTTCGTCAAGAGAAAAGCAGACACAAAAACGTGGCTTTTGCTTAAATTGCATCTGAAGGGCGTATTTTTGAGTCAATTGACCAGGCCATAATTTTCCAGTATGGTGTTTGAGATGGTCGGTGTAGAAGCGTCCAACTAGATCGTGAGCATTGCCGATACCTCCAGGGAGTTGTCGATCGCTTGCTAGTAAAAGTCGGGCAGTTTCCAACGCTCCCATTGCCAGAACGATCGCCTCGCCTTCGACTATAAGTTCTTTACCTTCAAGGGAGCGACAGACAACTGAAGTTACCCGTTGTCTCGAATCATCTAATCTTAACTCAGTGGCAGTTGCCCCCAGTACCACGTGAATATTTTCTGAGCGACGCATCTCGTCACCAAAGCGTATTGCCGTGCGGGTGGGTTTTTCTTCCCAGTAAAAACTGCTCAGTCTTATACCATGTTCGGCAAGCTTTGCCCGAAATTCCCTAATTTCAGGACGCATCGCCTCTGCTTCTAAGTCACCGAAACCGTAGTCTTTGGCAGCAGAATGATAATAGGGTAAGAGATCGTTAAAGCCTATGGGCCAGTCACTATCAGGAATCCAATCTCTACCACCGAATTGGGATGGCTCTAAGTATTTCCACTTACCAGTCCAGATGTTACTAGTACCGCCGAACTGACGCAGACGACTAGTCCCGCGTAACTCTGGTGGTAAAAATCGATGGTAGTTCGCATCTGGGTCTAACTTACGATGGGGTTTCCCTGTGAAATTAACATTGTTTAATGCCTGAATTGATGGATCGAATTGACCCCGTCCACTTTCTAAAAGAATTACTTCTCGACCATTACGTGCGAGGTGAGTTGCTACCTCAGAGCCAGCAATACCAGAGCCGACGACAATTACCTGCCCGCGCAGATTAATTTTTTCGCCCATGTCCAGAATGTCAGTAATCATATTAACTCCTCGAAATATTTTGTATTTAAGTTTGATGAGCTTTTAGTTTGGTTTAAGAAAAGGCAAAAGTTTGTTGGTTTCAATGAAGATTTAGACCCAAAAGGAATAAGTTTGGAGGAACTATTGCCGATCGATTGCTTTAGATGGACTGACCTCTGCTTTCAAGGGGGAAGTCTGTTAATTACTTCGCTTCTTTGATGGATTTTTATTTTTTGCTTAAATATCTACGGGCATAACTACTAGTAATAAAACGATTGAGTACTTTATCAATGGCAAGTAATTTTTCTTTGATCGTTTGTTTCTTAATTCCCACTTTTTTAAACGGTTTTTTGAGACGCTGCGCTAGGGGTCTGATAATAGTTTGTCTACGTCGAGAACCGATTTTAGTATATTTGGTCTTAAAGTAGCCATCTTCGGATAAATTCCATTTTTCCCGCAGGCGTTGCAGACTCGCACGCATCCATTCATCACTCCAACGCAGCATATAAAAGTGCATATCGGTAAATTCCAAAGGAGGCCCTGGTACATAGGTAACTACGCATTCGGGTTCAAAGTACACTTGACCACCAGCTTCTCTAACACTCATGCAGAAATCGAGATGTTCTTTGGTGCAGAGCATTTGGGGGTCTAAATTGCCAATGCGATCGAATATTTCTCTGCGTACTAAAACACAATGAAATTCGGCTAATTCTGTTTCCATGCGTTGGAGTTCGGATAACATATCTTCGACGCGATGACCTTGTTTGTACATCTTTTCTCGCAGATGTCTTCTACCGTTAACATCGGTAACGATATGACTTTCCCCCCCCGCACAGTGAATTACTTCATGAACTGGCTCTTTTTCGCACATTAAAGGCCCAACTACTGTAGCCCCTGTTTCTTCAGCACAATTAATTAAGGCTTTGAGCCAACCTGAAGAAACTACGACATCGTTATCGAAAAAGACTAAATATTTAGTATCTACATGACCTAATCCGATATTTCTAGCATGATTAGGAGAGAGATAGTGATTGGTTCTGATGAGTTTAAATACACGGTTTTTTGCTTCAGACTGAAGATATTTCTTAACTTTAGCAGGAGAGTTACCATCTACATAAACTAATTTAAAAGGAACTTCGGTATATTGGTAAATACTCTCTAAAGATGATTCAGTACAGCTAAAACGTTCGCGGGGTACGACAACAATGGTGACTTGTGGTTCTTCGTTTAGTTGTGAATTCATTTGTCTTGCTCCTATTTATTGGATTATTTTGGTTGTAATAAATAATTAAGCTGACTTACTTAGAAGTCGATCGGCATCTTTTAGCCAAGTGGAAGTATATCCATCAAAATGCTTATTTAGCTGTTCGATGTCTTCATAATACATATGAGCTAAATGGTTGGCTAAATTGGAGGGAATATATCCAGTATTTGCAGTTTTTTTGGTTTTTCTTGCTGCTTTTTTTAGATATTTAGGTAGAACTTCAACTTCAAGAAATTTAAATGTACGAGTTAATAACTCTTGGGGAAAATCTGTAACTTCCTCATAAAAAATAATTATAAATTGTTTTTCTGGATAATACTTTTTCCAGGTTTCAATTGTTTTTAGATAATTACCTTTTGTTTTAGACCTACTATTGTCAAAATGATTGATAAATTCTGCTTCTGAGACAGATTCAATTTTTCTTCCTCGATCGGCAACCAATTTTTTGACAGCATGAGACCAGGCTCTTTGGATTGGATTGCGCATCATAAAAATGATTGTGGCATCGGGCATAAGCTGATGAACATGAGCTACAGACTCCTCATTAAGAATTGAATATTCTGGAGTTACTTCACCAATTTTTTTACCAGCACCCATAGCAAAAAGAGACTCATACCATCGATCGTTACGGAAGTTAAGTAAATAATTTGTTTTCCATAAAAATCTCTTTAATTCAATATCTGAAAAATTGAAATTTTTTCCATCTCCTTTATGTTTAATAACTTCATGCCAACGTTTTTGTTGACGACGATAAACATAAGCTAAACGCTTAAATCCTTTCAGAGAATTATATCTTTCTCTTTCATCAAAGTAATGAATTTCTTTGACTGGAGGCATCCATATTTCTGGATGTCTAGATAGATTTTTATGAAGCCAGCTAGTACCTGCTCTTTGCGCTCCTATACATAAAAATTCAGGGAACATTTTAGTTACCTATTAATTAATGACTATGAAATATAAATTAGACAGAAGCCTAATAATAAATCACTATGGGATCTTTTCTACCGAGGACAAATGACTAGACTATATTTGTTCGATAAGTTCTCGCTTTGGTTGACTTGGTTTATACCAAGCTTCTGGATGTTCTAATAGATCTGTAAGTCTGGACAAGGTATGTTCGGGAGCTAAACGCATACCCCAGGATATTGCACCTAAAATGGTAAAGAGGGCTTCATCGGTTTGACCAGATTCCTGACCTAATTGATAGCAGCGATGGGCGTGTTCAAAGATAAATTTAGCCAACTCCTTAGGATGTTGTTTAAAAATAGATTGATGTTTTTCCATCAATCGATCGAAAGAAACTTGACGCAGAGTAATATCTTTGGTGACTTGAGAACCTCCATGTTTATAAAGTTTGTAGGTTATATCGGGTATCCCGAGAATCGAACAAACCGAATTTAGTCTTAAAAATAAATCCGAATGGACGCGGGAACGAAAAGACTCATCAAAACCACCTATGCTTAGTAAAACATCCCTTTCGACAACCATGGTTTGTTTACAGCGAAAAGATTTCCCTTTGGCAATTTTTTCCATTTGGAAATGACTTCCTTTGGGTAGAGTGGGAGGAATTCTCTTCTTAATAAATTCGCCCTTTTCGTTGACTACTTTGATACCAGAAAGTAAGGCTACAGGTTTGGGTAAATCTGTTTGAGCAAGTGCTGCTAGAGATACTTCCGCCATATGAGGTAATAAGGTATCATCGTCATCTAAAAAACTAATCCAACGTCCTTTAGCTGCCTTAGCACCAGTATTACGAGCAACAGAACCACCACTATTTATTGGGAGTCGAATGACTCGTAGTTTTGGATGCTCTGAAAGTTGGACTGGTTCTGGTGAAGCATCATCTACTACAATTACTTCAATATCTTCTACTGTTTGTGCCAAAGCACTTTCAACCGCACGAGGTAATAGTTGGGGACGGTTATAGGTGGGAATAATGATACTGAGTAAAGGAGTTTTCATTTTAGTTATCTATTAATTAACAACTGCCAATTCTGAACTGAGAACCGATTTGTAAATATCTACAAGCTGCTCGTTAAGCTCTTGCATATCGTATTTTTCCTCAACACGATCGCGCCCTGCCTTGCCCATATCCGTCCAGATTTCGGGATGTTCGATGAGATAACTAACTTTTTCGGCGATCGCCTCACTATCTCTTTCGGGAACGAGCAAACCAGAAATACCATCTTCGATCAGTTCTGGTATACCACCGTGATATGTACCAATTACAGGTAACCCCATTGCCATAGCTTCTTTGAGGGTATTAACTGGGGCATCTTGATTCCCATCGCTTGCTGTTACGCTAGGAGCAATTAAGATATGGGAATTATCTAAAATCTCGATTAGTTCTTCTTGTTGTTTCCAGCCAACTAACTTAACGATATGACCTATATTTAATTCGTCAATTAGTCGATCGAAATCTTCTCTTAACTCACCATCGCCAATGATGTTGTATTCGATGTTGGGATGAGTCTTAGCTAAAGAAGCGATCGCTCTTATGCCGTATTCGATACCTTTTTTCTCAACTAAACGACCCGTGGTAGCTATCCTAACTTTACCATCTTCGGGAAAATGGCGGGGAGTAAAAGCAAACTTACTGCAATCTATACCAGAGCCAAGAATAACGATTTTATCTTCATCGCAGCCTAGTTTAATCGCCCGTTTGCGGAAGAATTCACAGTTGGTTAAGAAAAAGTCTCCTTGTTTAAATAGCTCATCGTAAACATCGTATCCCCATTTTTCTAGATACTTAGAGATATCAGAGCCTCGGAAAATAGTAATTAATTTGCCTTGAAGCAAACCCAGATTACGAAACAGCAAACCCATCAAGCCGATCGAGCCGAACTGACAGTGAATGATATCGTAAGATTTGCCTTCAAGAAAAGGAACTGCTTTGTAGAGTAAGCGAAATCTTCTAGCTCGTTTTCCGTGTTTGGAAACATCGATTAAGTCTTGGCAAGCTTTGGGGTTGCGTTGAAAAATTTGCGAGATAAATTTATCGTCGTTGGGAGTAAGATCGGCTTTATCCTTGGGAGGAACGGGAGAAAAGTAAGTACGTTCGCTCAGATTATATTTTGTAACAATAGGATGAACCTTAGTACCATTATCCGCAGGGCCATCGATAGCGTAAATATCTACTTCATGTCCGCGATCGAGTAAACCTGCAATTTGATTGAGAATAAACGATTCTGATAAGACAGGAAATTTTCCAACTAAAAAAGCAATTTTCATAACTATTTAACTATGTATAATTTGTTAGTGTCTGATTCACAGGCGAACTTTGGTTCGCCTTTTCTTTGATATATCTCTACAAGCTGCTCGTTGAGCTTGTGCATATCGTATTTTTCTTCTACCCGAGCGCGTCCTGCTACACCTAAATCAGTCCAAATTTCAGGATGTTCGATGAGATAAATAACTTTTTCGGCGATCGCCTCACTATCTCTTTCGGGAACGAGAAAGCCAGAAATACCATCTTCAATCAGTTCTGGTATACCACCGTGGTACGTACCAATTACAGGCAACCCCATTGCCATAGCTTCTTTGAGGGTATTTACTGGGGCATCTTGATTCCCGTCGCTTGCCGTTACACTAGGAGCAATTAAGATATGGGAATTATCTAAAATCTCGATTAGTTCTTCTTGTTGTTTCCAGCCAACTAATTTAACGATATGACCTATATTTAATTCTTGAATTAGCTTCTCGAAAGATTCTTTTAAAGGGCCATCCCCGATAATGTTGTATTCGAGTTTGGGATAAGTCTCCGCTACAGAAGCGATCGCTCTTATGCCGTATTCGATCCCTTTTTTTTCGATTAAGCGACCAACAGTAGCAATTCTAATTGCACCATGATTAGGAAGATGGCGGGGGGTAAAAGCAAATTTACTGCAATCAATACCAGAACCGAGAACAACAATTTTCTTTTCATCGCAACCTAATTTAATTGCTCTTTGACGAAAAAATTCACAGTTGGTAACGAAAAAGTCACCTTGTTTAAATAGCTCATCGTAAACTCGATCGCCACGCTTTTGCAGATATTTAGAGATGTCGTAGCCCCTAAATCCCGTAATTAATTTACCTTCAATCAAACCAATTTGACGAAATGCCAAACCCATAATGCCAAAGATCCCAAACTGACAGTGAATAATGTCATAAGATTCTCGACGCAAAAAAGGTATGGCTTTATAAAATAGTTTTTGTTCTTTTGCTTCTTTACCAAAGCGATCGACATCAAACAGTTGCCAGAGAACCCAAGGATCTTTTGCTAAATTGGCTAAAAGTAAACCAATTACTTTCAATCTTCTTAGTAAAGGATTTTTCGGTCTAGTGGGTGGGTAATAAGTCCTTTTTAGCAGTTGATATTCTTCGACAATTGGATGAACCTTAGACAGATCCTCGGGCGCACCATCGAGAGCGTAAATATCTACTTCATGTCCGCGATCGATTAAACCTTTAATTTGATTGATAATAAAAGAAACTGATAGGGCGGGAAATGTGCCTAAAATAAATGCTATTTTCATATAATAATTACTGATTACTAATTACTGACAACTAACAACTAACCATTAACCATTAACTAACTCAAAAGTCCCAACTCTGAAGGAACATCAACAACAGATTGCAGTTTGTACAGGGCTGCATATTTAGCTTGAAGTCTCATTAATTCTTGATGAGTTCCCCTTTCTACAATTTCTCCTTTTTCGATGTAGAGAATTTGGTCTGCTGTGGTAGCAGTACGTAGATCGTGAGTAATTAAAAAGGTAGTAGATTCTTCCGTTAGTCTGTCTAAGGCTTCGGTAACACTACGCTCGCTTTCGTTATCCAAACCAACTGTCGGTTCATCGAGAATGACAATGGGTGCTTTTCTAATAGCAGCACGGGCGATCGCAATTCTCTGTCTTTGTCCCCCCGAAAGAGTACTACCTCTTTCTCCTAAAATCGTGTCGTAACCTTCGGGCAGTCTCATAATAAACTCATGAGCATTAGCCAGTTTGGCAGCAGCAATAATTTGTCTTTCGGTTGCTCCGAGTAAACCGTAAGCAATATTGTCTCTGACACTTACCCCAAACAATACACTATCTTGTAATACTATAGTAATCTGACGGCGAAGAGATGCGAGTTTGTATTCCCTTAAATCGTGTCCATCGATTAATATTTGTCCTTCTAAGGGATCGTAGAGACGCAAAAGAAGACTTACTAAAGTAGACTTACCACCACCAGAAGGGCCTACTAAAGCAACTTTTTGACCTGGTTCTGCCTCAAAGCTAAGATGACTTAAAATGCCTTTACCTTCTTGATAACCAAAGCTAACATTTTTGAATCGTACTTTACCTTTAAAAGAAGGAGCTTCGATCGCGCCACGAGAATCTCGAATATCGGGAACAGTATCGAGTAACTCAATTACTCTTTCCCCTGAAGCTGTAGCTTTAGCAATTTGGCTTACTTGTTTGGCTAGTTGACGGGTAGGTTTAAATGCTGTTTTGAGATAACTGATAAAGACTAGTAAATCCCCTACCGTAATGATTTGTTGCATGACTAGTTGTACTCCACGCCACAAAACTAAAGCTGTAGCGACAGACACTAATAATTGGGCAGTACGCTGCAATCCTGCTGAAAGTTGTTCTGATTTTAAGCCCTCTTGTAAACTCTTCTCATTTTGAGTTGTAAAACTATTCTCTAGCATTCCTTCTAGAGAAAGTGCCTTAACTACTTTAATTGCAGACATGGTTTCTACAGCTAAAGAAGCAATTGCCCCCTCGCTTTTGCGTTTTTGACGGGCAAGTTTCTGAATTCGCTTGGTTATACTAACTGAGGAAAATAAAAAGATCGGCAGAATAACGATCGAAATTAAAGCTAATTCTGTATTGAGCCAAAACATCAGTGCCAACATACCCAGCATTGTCATCGTATTAACAAACAGAGGGATGATGGCTATTAAAACTATTTCTCGTAACTTACCCGTATCACCAGTTATCCTTGTAATTAAGTCTCCACTTCTTGACTGATTGTGAAAAGATAAAGACAGACGCTGTAAATGACTATATAGTCTAGCCCGAATATCAGTAATAATCCGAGTAGCAGCTAGAGTCATGCCCACCAAACTCAGATAAGCCACACCAGCTTTTAAGGCACTAACCGCCACAACCCCAAACGCAAGCACGGTTAGTAGCATGAAAGGGCTAAGGCTATCGAGGAAAGGTATGTTGAGGGTATTATCGCTTTGAGTTGGTATTAGAACATGATCGAAAATTAATTTCATCGGCCATGGTGCTAACAGTTGGGCGAAAATTTCTACAAATAACCCTAGTACAGATAGTACTATAAGCCAACCTTGTTTGCTAATTTCTGGCCAAAATCGCTGTATAATCTGCTTAATACCAGGTATGGCTTGCTGAATGTTTTTGGGACGACGGCTCACTTTCACTCCTCAGACATTATTAATAATTGTTTTGATTATAGTTATTAGTTATAGGCTTTGAGCTTAATAATAAAAACTAGGCAGCAGCTTCTACTTTAGAAAATAATTTACCGAGACAAGCAGCAGTGTTAGCTACACCATTAAAATCAAACTGCATTAAATTAGGTTCTTCTTGGAGATAATTAATAATTTGATGGGCAAACTTTTCTGGTTGTAAGTCTTCAGGAGCAATAGCTTTAACTCTTCCTAGCTTTTCTAACTTTTTAGCGCGGATGGTTTGTTCTTGGTCATTGTTACCTGTAAAGGGTAAAATCATCGCCCGCACACTAGTACTGAGGATATTCATAGTAGTGTTATAGCCAGACATACTAATGGAGAGATCTGCTTGTTGCATATATGCCAAAAACTGACTAGTATAGCGATCGATAGTTATATTAGTGCGTCCTGCAACTATTTCTTGTAGCTCGTCAAACACTTCTTCTGGCATAAATGGCCCTGTAAACATTTGAATGTGATGGGGTAAAGCTCGCTCTAAAATCGGGGTAGCTTTGGCAATACATCTTAGTAGTTCGTGACCAAATCTACCACCACCCACACTCGCCAAAATCATTGGTTTGTCAGGCAAAGATAATTTATTTTTTTCAGTTATTTCGGGTACGGGTTGAGTAACATAGCCAGTGTAGTAAACCTGACAGTTTAAATCGCCAACGCGAGAAAAACTTTCTTCTAATTCCACAAATTGGCGATCGCCATGAATCAGTAACATATCAAAATACTTATTGATCAAGCGACAAACTTTCTCTTCGTGACGTTCTTGGTTTTGCTTGGTAACGACTATATCCCGCAAACTAGAAACTATTTTCGTTCCTGCTGCTTTGGCTTTTTCTACTAAAGGAATAAGCTCAAAAGAAAAACTACGACGACCAAAAGGAAACAATTCAATAATTAATATATCGGGTTGAAACTTCTCAAATACCCCCATTAATTGCTCTAGACGCAGTTGTTTAACTTCATCTAAACTTAAAGAAGTATCTACAGGTTGGAGTCCTTGAAATTCGGTATTAGTTTTTACCGCAGGAATATTCACTACTTCTACGCCAGGAGGAAAGGGAAATTCCTTAATTACTTCTCCACCATTAATAAAACAGACTTGATATTCCCCCAGTAAACCCCGAACGATTTCTCTACTTCTGACCAAATGCCCCATACCTAAAATATGTTGGCAATAAAACATGACTTTTTTCATCTTCTCAACTCCCCTATTTGGTAATTTAAACTCATGCCACTTCTAAATCGTGAGTCATAGCGATCGCTGAATTGTCGCGAAAACTTACATCTGCTGGAGACAAAACAGCAATTTGATTGTAAAGTAATTTAAAAATTTCTTTTTCGATAACTGGTAAAGCATCTAAATTTAAGTTAGCTACCGCAGGCAGATGACTATTTTCACTATTAAGTTGTTCTAAAACCTTGTCAATTAATACTTTTGGCTTTAGTTCATCGGGATGAACTGTTTTAAATAAACCGTATTCAGCCATTTTTTCTGCACGAATTAATTGCTCTTCTACAGGTTTGTTACGAGGAACGACTACTGCCCGTTTGCTATAAGAAAGAATTTCACATACTGTGTTGTAACCACCCATAGAAACAACAGCATCAGCAGCTTCCATGTAACTAGCCAGATCGTCGCTAAATTCCATAGTCTGTACGTTAGGATGTTCTCCAGCTAATTTCTCTAATATTTGTCTTTGTGGAGAAGGCATTTCAGGCCCAGAAATAATTAGAGTTTTGATTTTAGCTTCAGGAGGAATGTAAGCTAGTCCTAAAAGATATTTAAGAGCTAGTTGATAACCATCTCCTCCCCCCCCAGGAGTAACTAAAACTAATTTTTCATCTGGCTGAATTTGTAATTCTTGACGAATTAGATGGGGCTGTTTTCTGCCTGGCTGTCTGCGAATATAGCCACAATATTCAACTTTATCGGCAAGATCGTCAGAGAATTGATATTCACGAACCAAATCGAAAATTTCTGGCATACCTACGACTAAGATTTTGTCATATACAGATTCAAGAGCTTGGTAGTATCGATTATTTTGCCAATCTTCGATGGTTACTTCAGGTGTATCGAGGATATCTCTTAAGAGTAAAACTAATTTGGTTTCTGGTAAAAAAACTTTGAGATAGTCTATGGCGGGCTTTAATTCTCCCATCAAACCATAAGGCTTTTTATCAACCAAAATTAAATCGGGTTTAAAATCGGCTATTGCTGTTTGAATTAGATTAGAACGTAACTTAACGGTTTCATCAACTTCTGTAGTTAAATACTTGGCTTTCATTTTGCCAAAGCGATCGCGTCCCAAACAAGGTAATTTAATATAGTCTAGCCCTGGGTGCATCCGAAAACTATGGAGTACGGGAGAGCCAGACAGAATTAAAATTGACATTTCGGGAACATTATCGATCAAGTAGTCGCATATAGATAACATTCTGCGGATATTTCCCAATCCAAAAGAATCGTGGGAGTAAACTATCAGCCTCATGATTTTTTCCTTTGCTCGTTCTTATTTAATAGGATTACGTAACGGCTTAAGAACAAGGTGAAGCTTTTATGAGTGAAGATGAAACTAAGATGAGAAATTTCTTAATAAAATATGTATCTTGGAAGAGAAGGCGTAAAGTCAGAAGTCTGGGGGAGGTTAGCAACCAACTTTTTTTAATTAACCGATCGCTATTAGCTCTAAACCTAATAAAGCGAGATTTAATTAACAATGTAAAATTTGGAGTTTTTCTGAGGGGAAACATAAGATAATTAAAAGCTAGCGTCTAATCATCTTTGGGTATCATACCCTCATTAGTCATAGCAAAATTTGATAAGAAGGAGAAAATATTGGTTAGTACAAGTTCTTTTACTACTAGCAAATCAGAAACAATTTTTACCGCAGCCCAAAAGTTGATGCCTGGAGGCGTTAGCTCCCCTGTCAGAGCGTTTAAATCTGTGGGAGGACAGCCTATTGTTTTCGATCGCGTTAAGGGTTCTTATATTTGGGATGTAGATGGAAATAAATACATCGATTATGTCGGTACTTGGGGCCCTGCTATTTGCGGTCATGCACATCCCGAAGTTATTGAAGCTTTACATAAAGCCTTAGAAAAAGGAACTAGTTTCGGTGCGCCTTGTGTTCAAGAAAATATTTTGGCAGAAATGGTAATTGAGGCCGTTCCTAGTATCGAAATTGTTCGTTTTGTTAATTCTGGGACAGAAGCCTGTATGTCTGTACTACGATTAATGCGAGCCTTCACTGGTAGAGATAAGATTATCAAATTTGAAGGTTGCTATCATGGTCATGCAGATATGTTTTTGGTTCAAGCTGGTTCTGGTGTAGCGACTTTAGGTTTGCCCGATTCTCCTGGTGTGCCCAAATCAACCACTCAAAATACCCTAACTGCTCCCTACAACGATTTAGAAGCAGTGAAAGCTTTATTTGCCGAAAATCCCGATGAGATTTCGGGAGTAATTTTAGAGCCAGTAGTAGGTAATTCGGGTTTTGTCGTGCCTGATGCTGGTTTTTTGGAAGGTTTACGGGAAATAACCCAAGAAAACGGTGCATTACTGGTATTTGACGAAGTTATGACTGGTTTCCGTATTGCCTATGGTGGAGCGCAAGAAAAATTTGGTGTAACTCCCGATCTGACTACTTTAGGTAAGGTTATTGGTGGTGGTTTACCTGTAGGTGCTTATGGTGGTCGTAAAGATATTATGTCTATGGTTGCACCAGCAGGCCCAATGTATCAAGCAGGAACACTTTCTGGCAATCCTCTAGCCATGACTGCGGGGATTAAAACCCTAGAATTACTGCAAAAACCAGGTACTTACGAACAACTCGATCGCATTACTAAACAGTTAGCGGATGGTTTAATCGATCTTGCTAAACAAGCAGGTCATGAAGTGGTCGGGGGACAAATTAGTGCCATGTTTGGTATGTTCTTTACTGGGGAATCAGTACATAACTACGATGATGCGAAAAAATCTGATTTACAAAAATTTGCTCGTTTTCATCGCGGTATGTTAGAAAGAGGTGTTTATCTTGCTCCTTCTCAATTTGAAGCAGGATTTACTTCTCTAGCTCACACAGAAGAGGATATCGAACAAACTTTGGCTGCTGCTAAGGAAGTTTTTGCTAGTCTTTAATACCTTCTTTCTCTCTAATTTGTAAAGATTCTAGCTATCAGCTATCGTGCTAATAGTTAATAGCTAAAACTATTAACTATTGGCAAGGAACTAACGATCTGTTCCGATCGAACTCAGGTTTAGTTAAATAGAAACAGCTAGCGAAACAATAGATAAGAGCAAATCTGGTTGATTGACTATAATTAGAAGAAATTGAGGTAAATGATGTTTATTCAATGAGAAAAATCCTTATCCTGTCAGCAAATCCCAAAAACACGACGCGGTTGCGTGTTGATGAAGAGATGCGCGAGATTAAAGAAGGATTAAGGAGATCGAGACAGCGAGAAGAGTTTGTTATTGAAACAAGTCAAGCGGTGCGTTACAGCGATATTCGCCGTGCCATCCTCGACTTTGAACCGAACATCGTCCATTTTTCAGGACATGGTGCAAAGGATGAGGGGTTAGCTTTTGAAGATGAAACTGGTGGAGTTCAGCTAGTTGAGGCTGAAGCATTAGCAAGGTTATTCGAGTTATTTAAAGATAAAATAGAATGCGTGGTTCTCAATGCCTGTTATTCGGAGATTCAGGCAAAGGCGATCGCGAGGGTCTTAACTATTGACCGAACCAAGTGCAAAGCTTTAATTCTATAATGTCGTTAATTTTTTTGCTTTATTTTAAATTAAATAACTATTACTTAGCATACTTATAACTGAAGAACCATTAATTCTTAGCTTTACTATTTTTAATAATTGTATGAATAATCGATATTAATTGATTAGATTCATCAAGTAATGGTAATAATCTTTGTTCAAGATTTTCTTCAGTAGCCACAAGTAACCTTAACCAATAATTTGTCTCTCTTGCTTCTTTTAAAGAAATATTCATTTTATGGATAAAATCTGCTTTACTTTCGGCTGATTGAGATTCTTCTACATTCGCGCCTATACTTGTTCCAGAACGTATTAACTGCTTACTTAAATCATATGCTGTCCCCCCTTTTTCTCTAAGAAATTTACATAATTTAACGATGCGAATGCTAAATTGAAATGTCCTTTCTACAATATCTTTGTTACTCATTTTCTTATTTTTTTATCATCAAGAATATTTTTTTTAATAATACTATCTGGAAATAATGTTGCATTCTCCATTCTAAATTCTGCATTCTGAATTCATTTTGATGCTGGTAACGGTATCCAAAAATCAAACTGGGTTGGGGATCTTGGTAGGGTTAAACCGAAGAGTTTTCCAGCCCTCTGGCAACATTTCTGGAACTGGCGATATAGCCGTACAAAGTTAGATTAGGACATACAATATAAGTTATTGGCTTCGTTTGTAGCAAGTTTAGAAACTGTCCTAACCTAAATACGTAATGCTATATATCGATTTTTTCCCAAATGATTTCCACAACAGCAAAATTACCATCAACCTTCCTGATTTCTGCTTCGGAGCGAGTGTAGTATAAGGGGGCGTAATAAACTTGCTGGCGTTTCAATAAATACTTAGGAACGACTGAAAACCACCCTTTGATGACATCATTAAAATTGTATTCAAAGTAAAAACGTTCTTTTGATTGAGGAGATGTTGTCAAAATCCAAAAAAGTTCTGGATGATCTTGGTCTATTAGCTTAAAAGATGATTGAGTAATTTTTTCCGAAGAGTTTTGCACATCTTTTGCTTTACTATTCATCTTCGTTTTCCCTATAATTTTTAATTAATTCTCTATTAATCTTAAGCAAATGGCGCGATCCCGAAGGGATCTGGCTTCGCCAGCCCGCGCAGTGCCGTGCTGTCGCCGATCGCTCGATTAATTAGTTCTCTAGTTTGCTCGATCGTCAGTTTGGGTTTAGTCCAGACTACTTCCCATTGATTTCCCGAGCCAAGAAACTCAAGATCGTTATCAATTCCTGGTTTTCCTAAAGTATCAATCATTAGCCTTGACAGGATACAAGAACTCTCGACTCGCTCTAGGGTTACTCTGGTTAAAACTATCTCAGTACCATCAATTAATTCTTGCTCGATCGATTCAATTTTCATAAACTTAATAACTAATTGTTCTTAATTTTAGGCTTATCGATTTAGTTAAAACAGTACTATTTGTTACTGTTAATTGATTAAACTAAAAACCTTAAACTCGAACGAGTTTAATAAAGTCAGTAAACTTTTGCCAATTATCATCATCACTGATAGCTTGCCAAATAGTTTCTATTTCTGATTTTGATAAAATAACTAGAGGATTTACTTTTTGCAGAAGTTGGGCAATTTGCTTGAGTTCTGTTGGCGATCGCACGAGTAATAATTGATGATAAAACCAGCACCAACGCTTTAAAATTGTTATTTCTTCTCCAGATACTAAACACTCTAAAGCTTGTAAAATAGAGTCGGGATTATCGCGCCATTGCAGAGAAAATTTAAGTCTCAGTTGACGAAAAAAGTCATGATAACTGATTTTAGTTAAAAACAATAATTGTAAGGTCAAATCGATTAATTCTTCAGTTTCTAGAAAAGATAGGCGATCGAAACCCAACTTTTTGAGCATTTGTTGATGGTAATATTGGGTGTAAAGTTTGGGGAAAGTATCTAAAACTGCCTCCATTTCGGCAAGGGGAATTACTGCGGAGAGAGGACGCTGCAACATTTCTAGATTCCAACGACAAGCACCTGGCTGGTTGCGATAACTATAGCGTCCCTGGCGATCGAAAGCAGCAGCAGTAAAATAGGGATTGTAGGTATCGATAAAAGCATAAGGGCCATAATCGAAACTTTCTCCTGTAACCGACATATTATCGGTATTGAGAACGCCATGACAAAAACCTGCTGCCATCCATTGCGCTACTAATTGAGCGATACGTTGTACCAATTCGGCATAAAAGTGAATGTAACTATTAGGTTTCTGCCATAAATGGGGATAATAATATTTAATTACACGATCTAATAGCTGCTGAATCAGATCTTGGCGATCGTAATAATCTAAGCGTTCAAAAGTACCAAAGCGCAGATGAGAGCGACTGAAACGCACCATAACCCCACCGCGAACAGTTTCGCCTTCTCTGGTAAACGCTTCCGTTTCAATTAAACTCAAACAGCGAGATGTCCTGACTCCCAAATAATGTAATGCCTCCGCAGCTAAGACTTCCCGCACGCCACCTTTAAGAGTTAAACGACCGTCCTTAGAGTGGGAATGAGGAGTTTGTCCCGACCCTTTAGTGCCAAAATCGTAGAGTTGACCGTCAATTCCCCACACTTGACCGTAAAGAAACCCCCGTCCATCTCCTAAATAGGGATTATATTGACCGAACTGATGACCGTGATAGCGCAATGCCAAACAGGATTGTTTTCCCTGAAAACTACCGCCAAAATCAAGAAAATGTCGAGCGGTGACTTTCTCTGACTCTAAACCGAGAATCGGCAGTAACTTATCATTACGAAACCTTAAAGTAAGCTGGGAAAAGCGAGCGGGTTGTACGCGATCGAAAAACTCGTTTCCCAAGGATTCTAACGCAGTTTCGTAATTAAGATGGAAAAAAGGATTACTGTTTGATTGTCGATCGTTCAATGTAATTTGTATTAATTAAAAATGCTTGGCAGTTTGTTTCTCAAAATCGAACTGATATCTTTTGCCACCATGAGTTTCCCCATATAAATTAAAGGTTATCGTCGGTTCATCTCCCACTGCTTCTGTGCTATGAATTGCCTCGGTAGTAAAGCTGATAATATCCCCTGATTCGATAATTCTTTCGCCAACGCGATCGATTTTGTTAGGAAATTCCGCAGTAGGAACGCGCTTCCAAAAGATATTTTTCAGTTTTCCCTGTAATACCATCACTACTCCCCAAGTTCCGTGATTGTGAATTGGGGAAGTTGTTCCAGGTAAATTCGTTTCGGTTTGGATGGTCATGGGAAATCCTACTTCATCGTGGAGTACGACTACAGAAACTCCCGTAGTTGTGTTTGGTTCTGGTAAACGAGTTTTGACAGTATAACAGTTAAGCAGCAGTTTTCTAACCAACATCCGCAGTCCAGAAAGAGAGCTTTCTTCATCTATCCCCTCTGCTACTGCCAAACGCATGATATCTTCTACTTCGGTCAAAAACCGATACAAGCGATATTCTTCGGCTAGTAAATCCCATTCTCGCACCGATTTACACAGGCGACATATACCATCTTCTTTAACCAACCAATCTGCTGTTTTCATATTTTTGTCCTTGGTTTTTGGTTATTTATTGCTCGTTTGACATGAATACTACGTCGAATATCGCCGTTCACGGCGAGGCTTTAAACCCAAAATTATTGGTAAATATTAATTATTAATTACCCATGACCTACTAATTATCTTGAGTTAACTATATTTTTAGTAGCTCTTGTTACCAATTTATTAAGCTGAATTAAATATTCAGAATCACTTAATATTTAAAATTTAGGAAGATTGCTCTGAAAACTAAATAGTTATTAAAAATCATCAAAAATCGAACAGCCAACCAATAAGATATGACTGTTCGCGGTTCAATCTCTAAGCTAAGACTTTAGCTGCTGCTTTGACTCCTGCTTTAGAAGCAAAATTTTCATGACCTAGCTCGATTAAAGTAGCTTCTAGACAAGCAATAGCAGTAAGGATATCGCGATCGCTCACAAAACCAAGATGACCGATCCGGAATATCTTACCTTTTAGGTGATCTTGTCCTCCAGCCAGAGCAATATCAAATTGTTTTTTCATAGTACTTCTAATGGCTTCTGCCTCGATCGGGGCAGGATCGATGGCAGTAACGGCGGTACTTGCAGCATCATCGGGAGCAAATAATTTTAAGCCCAAAGCTTTAACCGCTGCACGGGTAGCTTGAGTTAAACGTTGATGACGAGCAAAGATATTGTCTAATCCTTCTCTTTGCATCATTTGTAAAGATGCTTGTAAACCATACATGAGATTTACTGGAGGTGTAAAAGGAGTACTATCTTTAGCGTTAGCTTTTTTGTACTTGCCTAAATCCATATAGAAACGAGGAAGTTTGGCAGTTTCATAAGCTTTCCAAGCTCGATCGCTAAC
Source organism: Xenococcaceae cyanobacterium (assembly GCA_051439545.1). Classification (GTDB taxonomy): domain Bacteria; phylum Cyanobacteriota; class Cyanobacteriia; order Cyanobacteriales; family Xenococcaceae; genus JASJDJ01. Next base: position 90,775 of record JBFRWK010000032.1, read on the forward strand.
GGAGACAAAACCCATACCAGGAGGAATCATGTAGCCTTTTTGTGAACCAGAACCTACTACATCTAAATCCCATTCATCTATGGGTAGGTTATATGCACCCAAACTAGTTACAGCATCGACAATAATCAAAGCTTCATCATGTTCTTTGACATATTTGTTAATCGTCTCTAAGTCGTTGAGTACCCCTGTGGAAGTTTCCGAATGGGTAACAATAACGGCTTTAATTTCTTTCTTGGTATCGGCAGTTAATTGAGCGCGGAACTCTTCTGTATTTAGGGGTTTGCCCCATTCAGCAGAAATTATATCTACTTTTAAGCCAAAAGCTTCACTAATTTGCGCCCAGCGATCGCCAAATTTCCCATTAACTCCCACTAAAACTCGATCGCCAGGACTTAAAAAGTTAATAATTCCTGCTTCCATTGCCCCAGTCCCCGATACAGCAAGACTGAGGACTTCATTTTTAGTTTGATGTAACCATTTCAATCCTTGATTAATTTCGGCGATAATCTTACTAAAATCCCCACTACGGTGTCCGATCGGATGCTGCGCCATAGCGAGTAACACTTGTTCTGGCACGGGTGTAGGGCCAGGAATCATGAGCATATGTTTGTTTTCCATGATCTTTTTCTGCTAAATTCTCTTTGGTAAGTTGCTCATTTTATCCTACTTCTGTTTGTTTATCTTCAGATAGGAGGAAAATGTTAAATTCAGGGCTTTTAGTTATTAGTTGTTAGTTTTTAGCTTTTAGCAATTTATTTTAAGCAGATTCCCAAATAAAATCTAATTCTACAACTAATTCAGCCATTACATCTTCTCCTGATAGAGAATTCGGCTTACTTAATACATCTTTTGATTGTCCTGGACGATATATTTCCACTTGCATCTGTTGTGGATTAATTAACCAACCTAATTTAGCCCCATTATCTATATATTCCTGCATTTTATTTTGAATCTGTTCGAGATTATCTGAAGGAGACATTAACTCTAGTACAAAATCAGGAACTAAATTTAAAAATTTGCTTTTTTCACTTTTAGTTAGATTAGCAACTCGTGTTTTAGCGATCCAACTGACATCAGGCGATCGAATTGCTTTATTAGGTAGTACAAACCCTGTAGAAGAATCACAAACGACTCCTAATTTATACTTTCGATTCCAAATGATAAAATCGGCAATTAAATTCGCATTATTTTTACCTGTCTCATATCCAGTAGGAGACATAACAATTAATTCTCCTTTATGATTGGTTTCTAGTTTAAGTTCTGGATTTAATTGACATAGTTGTTCAAAATGTTCGATTGTAATCGGATTGGCAAGGGGTTTGAGGTTAAGAGTGTAGCTAGTCATCTTAATTTTTGTTTGACCGTAGGTACATTATCTAATAAATATCTGCTGGATCGGCTGCACGAAGTTTATTTACGGCGATCGATCCTGAAAGAATACACATTACTATAGTTAAAATAAATACTTGTATAGCCACATTCGCCCGCATGACTAAAGGAATTCTGGTAGCGACTTCTAGGATTTGATAAACTCCATAAGAGGCAAAAAAACCAGGAATAAAGCCTAAAATTGCTAAAATTAAAGCTTCTTGTAATACGACTACTAGTAAGGCGCGATCGCTGTAACCCATGGCTTTGAGAGTAGCGTATTCGGGTAAATGTTCGCTGACATCGGTGTAGAGTACCTGATAGACAATAACCACCCCCACTATAAACCCAATTATAGCACCAAAGTTGAGAATTTTTCCTTCAGGAAATTGGGCAATGTAATCTTGTTCTCCTTGAATTAATTCTTCTCTGGTAAGTACTTTAACTTCATTACCAAGATTATTACGAATAAGATCGATAATTTGTTGCGGGTTGACTCCCGATTCTAAAGTCAAAACACCTACCGATACTGTTTCTAGCTTATCTTTTCCTTTAAGTCTCCCATAATTCCAGTCATTCATAATTACGTGACCTTCATCTGAGACAGTACTACCCATACTAAATAGTCCGACTACTCGAATACGTTGTCGATCCATTAAGGTAATTACTTCTTCTTGTTGCGATAATAATTGAGGAATTTCGCCTAATTGTTCTTGTCCCAAGCGATCGAATAAAACGCCATCGGGATTATTTAGTTTATCTAATTGTCGATCGATTTCTGGTAATTTAAAGACTGGTTGAGTAGTATTAAAAGCTAAAATTCTTACATCGTTACTGTAATTATCATTTTCGGTAGAGTTATTGTCAGATTTTAGTGTATCGGGATCGACCCATTCTGCCTGACTGATATAAAGAGGACTAGCAGTAGTTATACCATTAATAGCTTCTGCTTGATAAAGATAGACGCGAGGAAAAGAACTTCTACCAATATTAGGGGCATATTTAGAAAGTAAAAAAAGATCGCCGTTAAGATTTTCGGGAACTAAGGTAATACCTTCAAATAATAAGGCTCTTAAACCTAACTGGGTGAAGATTAATATGTTAGAAAAGGCTACTCCTGTAATTGCTACTAATAAGCGAATTTTTTGATGGGATAATTGCAACCAAGCTAAGTGGGTTTTTTGGGGTAAAATTGATTTTGGTCTGGAGATTTTAAACATAAAAATTCATTATATAAAAAAAGTCCGTAGCCTTTACTCAGATAGGTTTTCTCGATGGGATTTGGTTTTAAAATAGATAAGGATATTTAGCGATCGATGTATTAATTTGATGTAATTTGAGTTTTTTATCCTGCGATCGATCTATGGCAGTTTTGATTTTAATGAAGTACAGTAAAAACTCTGATTTTTGTTGATGGTAGTGTATCTTAATAATTTAAGAAAAGCTATATTGTTATAGGATTTTCTCCATAAATACTTGACAAGGACTAGAGTTATATCGAGGGATTGAGTAGAAACCTAGATTTTTATAAAAATTCATTGCTGGTTTTTGTTTTTCGGCATTAGCTAAATCTAGTCTAACTCGTTTATAGTTTTTATTTTTGGCAAAATCTAGTAAGTCATCTCCTATCTTTTTTCCCCAATTTTGTCCGCGATAAGATTTAAGTAGATACATTCTTTTAAGTTCACAAATATCATTTTCTAAATAACGGATTGCTCCACTACCAACAACTTTTTGCTTATCGAGTAAAACTAAAAAAACACCTCGATTATTTAAATAATGTTCTTGAATATTATCCAAATCCTCAAAAAAATCCTCTTCTACACTTAAAATTGTCGATCGATCGACTTTAAGTACTTCCTGGTTGACAGTTAAAATAAGCTCTTTAACTTCTTCTATTTGCCGAGATTCTATTGGTTTTATTTCCAGCATTAACTTCCTACTGTACGGGTCAACGGCCGTTGACCCGTACCAACTACTAACAACGGGCGCAAGCCTTGCGCCCCTACTAACTAATTATCGACATCAATATTAACTCTTACCTGCATATTTGTAAGACTAGCAACTTTGTCATTGTCTTCTGGATTAACGCGAATTTTAACTTCAACAACACGAGTATTTTTATCAGTATTCGGATTAGATGAATCTTCCGCAAGAGTGCGAGTACCGACTTGTAAACCAATATGTTCTACTGTTCCTTGAATCTCGTCAGCAAAACCTCCATATTCACTTTTAATTGTTACTGGTTGCCCAACCCGAACTTTGGTAATTTCTGTTTCGTAAACTTCTGCTAAGACATACATTTGTTTAGTATGTCCTAGTTCGACAATTCCTTGTTGTGTATTTACTTGTTCGCCAACACGAGTATTGATCCGCAGAATTTGACCAGCTACGGGAACTTTAACTTTAGTATCTTCCAAGTCTGCTTGTCTTTGTTCTACGGCAACTTCGGCTCGTTCTAATTCTGCTCGTGCTACTTGTATGTCTACAGGACGCACTTCTTGTAATTGTGCCAAATTTTCTCGTTCTTGACTAATTTCTTGCTCTAGAGTTTGAACTGTATTATTTAATTGTGCTTCTCTTTCCAAGAGTAGTGCTTGCGTCATATCAAGCTGTTCTTTAGCCAAGTCTAATTCTTGACGACTAACTGCCCCTTCTTGTTGTAAAGTTAGATTGCGTTGGTAGGTAAGTTGAGCTTGTTTTAGTTGTGCTTTGGTACTGGCGATCGCAGCTTTTCTTTCTAGGGTTTCATTGCGTAATTGTGCTTCTAGACGGCTAATTCTCGCTTTTTGAGCAGCTATTTCTCCTTGTTTGGCATCTCCTGCGGAAACTTGTTCTAATTTAGCGCGGTAATACTCTACTGCTTTTTGAGCTTCTTTCAAATCTCGTTCGCGACGATCGATTCCTTGTAAAATAGCAATTACTTGGTGAGCTTCTACCCAATCTCCTTCTTTAACTAAAATCTGATTGACTCTACTGTCTTCTGCATTAGCAACCGACAGCTTAATTACTTCCCCTTGAGGAATGATACGACCTAAAGCCACAACATTCTTATTGGGGATTACTTGCGGTACGGTTTCAGTAGTGAGATTTTCTGTTTGTGCTTGAGAAAAATAGGTGCAAGCGGAGCAAAAACTTAAGGGCAAGAAGGTAACTACAAACAAGAAAAGATAACGGAATCGATCGACTAACAGACAGTCTATTTTTCTCATTGCCTTAGAAGTATGATTCTGACTTAAATCATGCTAACAAAACTAATCTGACCATCGATCGAGCCTAGATTTTTAGGCATTGTACCGTCGCAGGATGATTATCCGCGCGGGCATAGAAGCAAGACTTATGATAAGGGAAGAAAAATTTACTACTTGCTACTTACTACTTACTACTTACTACTTACTACTTACTACTTACTACTTGCTACTTACTACTTATTCTCCACCATCTCATTATGATGCAACACCGATATTTAAATTATGCTCCTTGTTCGATCAAATCCATTACCTGTATATAGGCAGGATCCTCAGGTCGAATCTCTCTTTCTTCAATGCTGTTATCATCTCTAAGAGCTTTTTTGGCATTATTAGCGATAACCGCATTAGAAATTAGTTCGAGAGAATCTGGTTGTTCGATATGATTGAGAGCCTCTGCATATTTTCGGCTATGGGTATGTCGCACTGACTCTTGACAATAATTCGATAGTTGTCGGCTTTCGGTCATTACCTCAAAGGCAAATTCTTTTTCTTCTTCGTTCCCGCATAATCCTTTATATAGGAGATTTACCATAGAAGCATCGTGGTTTTGAATCGAATATTTTTCTTCGATTTGTGGCCAATATTTTAAAGCTTTTAATCCTTCTAAAGCTCCTTTATTTAACCCTGCATCCTCGCACCACTGTTCAAACTCTTCGATATTAACAGGACAACGACCATGTTCGTGCATTCCACGGGCTAATATTTGTCCAGCTTGGAAATTTCTAGTGGGTTTTCCCGATACGGGTAACATCATACTTCCTCGCACATCAGCTACCATTGCTGTCAACTGAGAAAAAGTATGGTCGCGCACTCTTTCGGTAAAACCGCCTTTATTAAGGGTAGCTTCAATTCTGGGTACAGCATAACCTAATTCTGTTAAGGCGATCGTCTGTTGACTGTACAGTTTATGACGGTCTTGTCGCGACATAGAAACCGTTGCTGCTTGGTCTAGGCACTGATTGAGCAATAATGTTAGTAAAGTAGGCAGAACCCCTGGATGTTTTTGATGATGTTCGTAACCAAATCCAGCAAAAATAGAAGCCATGTTTTTCGCAGCTTTAATATATTGTGCCTCTACATTATGAATACCAGGAGAAACCTGAAGATTAGGCGAGAGTTTATTGAGCATATGTGCGCCGATTAAAGCAGTTAAGGCATCGGGATGACAAAAATTAGCCGTAAAACTATCTACGGGGTCTCTTAATGCTCCATGGCGATGAAAACCAGAGAAAAAAGCTAGATTGGGGTGTTTTTCACATAAAACATAGGAATTATTGGTTTTTTCATCATGGTTGAAAGATCCTGCCAGACAGCCAAGCACTACATTATTACGGTTGAGTCTTTTTCTGATACTACGAGCTTGAGCCAAGTCTTGTTCTATATATTTACTGTTGGCACTCAAAATTACTAAGTCGCATTTGACAATCAGATATTCTAAAGTATTAGGCACTGATTCGCTTCCTTCTTTATGACAAGCCATACGCTGCATTTTCACAACATGTCTGGGATCCATCCCCTTAATCTCATCTTCCGAGAATCCCCCCAATAAATCTCTACCAGGACGAGGAGCTAGTAATAGAGACTTTTCACTCTTTTGCATGGCTGAATTATAAGCAAGAGAAGCTGGATACAAACCAATGCTATAAAAACCAACTTTAGCTTTGCTCAGACTCCGAATGCGTTGTTTTATACTTTTTTTATCCAACGAATCATTAAAAAAATTATTTTGCATAGCTTAGTATTTTATGATACAGCTTGGTTCTTGTAGTTTACCAAGATTAATCCTAACCAAAAAAATATATTCTGTTTGATTTAAAAATATTAAATCGAGCAACAAGCTTGAAGTTATCCCCAAAAGTCAATTTTAAGTTACCAGTGAGCGGTCGGTAATTGGGTCGATCGAGCTTAAATTCTTAAACGAGAAGTATTGGATAGGGGGAGAGTTAAACGGTTTGTTGCACGCTCGAATAATACCCAGTTTCAATGATTAACAGCTTACACCAAATTTAGTACCAACATTTTTGAGATCTTGGCGATCCCGAAAAAGGTAGAATTAAGCCGAAAATTAATTGCCTAATATATTGTGGGCTTGAACTATGTTAAATAAAATTGGTTGCGATAATAACTAAATTATAAAATCAATCTTTCAATTATATTCACTCGAATTCAATCGAGTCATTTTTTTTATAAATATCATTTAACTAAAATGTAATTTTCTAGTATACAAAACAAAGTAATTTAGAAATGCACAAAAAGATATGAACTTAAAAGCAACTATTCTAGATTGTCTTGCCTATCGCACTGATAATTTGCATTTAGTTCACAGCTTTGTCCAGTTTTCATGACGTTTAAAAGTAACTTATATTACTTCTTAAAAAGAAAAAGTATAAATATTTGGTAACCATAGTTACTAAATTAAAATCTAGTTATTTGTAATATGTTAAATATAATTAATTATTAAATGTACTCAGCTTGTTTTGACAATATCTAAAAATAGAATTAAGCCAATAAATATTAGCAAAAATAATGCTAAGCTAATTTTAATTGTAAAATTGTACGAGAGAAAAGTTTGATTTTTTAATTAAAAAATAGCGAAGTAGGCTGAGATTTGGTTAAAACAAATACATTATTTAACAGAATTTACATATACTTCGTTAAAGTGTTCGCACAATTTTGTACTTGTAACGGAGAACACTATGTTTGATAATTTACTGCCACCACTCAATGACCATAATTTGCCCTATCCCGATACTATTCACCCGATTGTGGTGCATTTTGTAATCGCGATGGTTTTATTTGCTTTTTTGTGCGATGTCACGGGCTATTTAACTCGTAACTACAAGCTGTATGAGGTTAGTTGGTGGAATATGTTTGTGGCTACCATTTCCATTTTTATTGCCATTATTTTCGGACAAATAGAAGCAGGTTTAGCACTTGCTTATGATGCTGTCGAACCAATACTAGATCTGCATACACTAATTGGCTGGTCTCTATCGGGGATCGTTGCAGCGATTACAGGTTGGCGTTATGTGATTCGATCGCGAAATCCCCAAAGAATACCTGTTGCTTACTTAGGAATTGGTTTGCTTTTAACTTGTCTAGTATTTTTTCAGGTATATCTTGGCGATGAACTGGTTTGGATTTATGGACTACATACAGTACCAGTTGTCGAAGCAGCCAAGGAGGGAATTTTGTAATGTACAGTGAGACGATCGAGCAATTAAATTTAGGTGCTAATGGACTTCCTTACCCCATCCCAATTCACCCGAACTTAGTGCATTTAACTCTAGGGCTATTTATTATCTCTATTGCCTTTGATGTTATTGGTGTTTTCTTGCCTTTTGGCAAGCCAGTTTTTAAATATCTATCGATTTCTGCCAGCCGTTCTAACTTTTTTGATGTGGGTTGGTACAACCTGTTAGCAGCAGCAATCATTACCTTTTTTACCGTCGGGGCAGGATTCTATGAAATGCTTTTAATAGATTCGCCACCAGAGATCGACAGTGCTTGGAACTTGGGAGCAATGGACACAATGATCTGGCATGGTGTAGGAGGCGTTTTACTACTAGCAATGATTGTAGGTATGACTGTCTGGCGAGGTTTTGAACGCTATATTTGGCGTAACGATCTCAGTCGCCAAGTAAGATTGCGCTATCTATTTGTTGGATTTGCCATCATGTTTTTGATGTACGTGCATGGAACTTTAGGCGCGCAACTAGCTGCGGAGTTTGGCGTTCACAATACGGCGGGGCATTTATTACGTACGGGACAGAATCCGAATATTTTACTGAGATAAGGTACGGAGTAAAAAGATGAAACTCAAAACAAGTGCAACGTTAATATCGGTCGCGCTAGCATTAGGAACAATAAGTATCTGGGTAGGACAATTATCCTATTCCTGGCTGCCTCCTCAAGCTTCGGCTGAATCTCAGTTAGTAGATAACTTATTTAGTGTTTTAGTCAGTCTGGGAACATTTATCTTTCTAGGAGTTACGGGGACTGTAATCTATTCTGCCCTGTTTCATCGCGCAGGCAGATACGATCTCAGCGATGGCCCTCCTATTGAAGGTAATGTAACCTTAGAAGTTATTTGGACGACTATACCTTTCTTACTAGTATTGTGGATTGCCGTATATAGCTATCAAACTTATATAAAAATGTCTATTAGAGGCCCGATGGAAATGGCGCATATGCATAAGTTAGAAGCGATCGCTCCTGCCTATGCCGAACCGATAGATGAAGCTACCCCAACCATGACAAACATTGAAGTAGAGGCAATACAGTGGGCTTGGATATTCCATTATCCCGAAAAAAATATTACCAGCACCGAACTTCATTTACCAGTCGATCGTCGCGCTCATTTAATTTTGCGATCGCCCGATGTAATTCACGGTTTCTACATTCCTGCTTTTAGAGTCAAACAAGATATTATTCCCCAACAAAACATCGACTTTGAATTCACACCCATTCGCACGGGTAAATATCGTTTGCGAGATTCTCAATATAGCGGTACGTATTTTGCTGCCATGCAAACAGATGTGGTAGTGGAATCGATGGCAGATTACGAAAACTGGCTCTTCAAAGCAACTCAAAAAATCCCTTCTCCCGCCCCCAATCAAGCTGCTATTGAATATGCCGAAAGAGAACGAGAATCAGCCAAAGCAGGTTGGGCGACTATTGTCCCTGCTGCTGCACCCATAGTTAATTATCATCCTTAATTTAGGTAATAGGTAAAAACTAAAAACTAATAAATAAGACTACTAACTACTAACTACTCACCAAAAAATGACTCAGATTACATCAGAAGCTTTAAGCCGTGAGGCGCACACTTCGGAAATGCCTCCTAATTGGCGACGCTATTTTAGTTTTAGTACCGATCATAAAGTAATTGGTATTCAGTATATAGTTACAGCCTTTTTCTTCTTCTTAGTTGCTGGCATTTTCGCCATGATTATGCGAGGAGAATTGATTACCCCCGAAACAGATTTAGTCGATCGCACGGTCTATAATGCTCTGTTTACCATGCACGGTACGATTATGCTATTCGGCTGGATGTTTCCCGTCTTGGCTGGATTTGCTAATTATCTAGTTCCCCTGATGATTGGGGCGCGCGATATGGCTTTTCCCCGTCTTAACGCAGCAGCATTCTGGATGGTTCCCGTGTTTGGAATCCTGTTTATTCTCAGTTTCCTCGTTCCTGGAGGGCCAGCCCAAGCAGGTTGGTGGTCTTATCCCCCCGTCAGCGTGCAAAATCCTAGCGGGCAATGGCTTAATGGTGAATTTATCTGGTTACTAGCGGTAATTATTTCTGGTGTGTCCTCGATTATGGGGGCAGTAAATATCGTGACTACTATCATACGAATGCGTTGCCCTGGAATGGGTTGGTTCAAAATGCCAGCTTTTGTGTGGACGGTATTAGCAGCCCAAATGATTCAACTTTTTGGACTACCTGCTTTGACTGCTGGGACGGTTATGCTACTGTGCGATTTAAGTTTTGGTACTACCTTCTTCGATTCTTCTCAAGGAGGAAATCCAGTCTTATTTCAGCATTTTTTCTGGTTTTATTCTCATCCTGCGGTTTATGTGATGATTCTGCCTGTATTTGGCATTTTCTCAGAAGTTTTTCCCGTCTATGCCCGTAAGCCATTATTTGGCTATAAAGTAGTAGCAATTTCTTCCCTAATCATTACTGGATTAAGCGCAGTTGTCTGGGTACATCATATGTTCGCCAGTGGTACGCCTGGTTGGATGAGGATGCTGTTTATGTTTTCTACCATGCTGATTTCCGTACCCACGGGAATTAAAGTATTTGCTTGGGTAGCAACAATTTGGGGCGGTAAACTCCGTCTCGATACGGCAATGTTGTTTGCTTTGGGTGGTCTGATTAATTTTGTCTTTTCTGGCATTACGGGAATTATGCTTTCGGCTGTTCCCATCGATATTCACGTCAACAATACCTATTTTGTAGTGGGACATTTTCACTACGTAATCTACGGCGCAATTGTTTTCGGATTATATGCTGGCATCTATCACTGGTTTCCCAAAATGACAGGCAAAATGTATTACGAAGGACTGGGTAAACTACATTTTTGGTTAACCTTCATCGGTACTACCCTCAATTTTTTGCCCATGCATCCTTTAGGCTTGATGGGAATGCCCAGAAGAGTTGCTTCCTACGATCCTGAATTTGCTTTTTGGAATGTGCTAGCTAGTATTGGTGCATTTGTATTAGGTATGTCTACTATTCCTTTCTTACTTAACGTTTTTGCTTCTTGGATTGCTGGAAAGGAAGCACCAGATAACCCTTGGCGGGCAATTGGTTTGGAATGGCTAGTGTCTTCTCCTCCTGATGTGGAAAACTTTGAAGAAATACCCATTGTTATCTCTGAACCTTATGGATATGGGAAGTCAGAACCTTTGACAGAAAATATGGGAGGTTGAAAGAAGATAGGGAAGAACAATTAACAATTAACAATTAACTACTAACAATTAACCATTAAGACAATATGACTACTTTAGAACCAGTTATAGATAAGGATCGATTACAACATTCTAGCCAGGCGATCGTAAAAGAACACGAACATGATGAAGCAGGCAATAGTATGTTCGGCTTCGTTGTTTTCTTACTTTCAGAAAGTGTTATTTTCCTCAGTTTTTTTGCTGGCTACATCGTTTATAAAACTACAACCTTTGACTGGCTTCCTCCTGGTATAGAAGGGCTAGAAGTTAGAGAACCTGCTATTAATACGATTGTTTTAGTTTCCAGTAGTTTTGTTATCTATCTTGCCGAACGTTATCTTCACGACAAAAATCTCTGGGGATTTCGCTTCTTTTGGTTGCTAACTATGGCAATGGGTAGCTACTTTCTGTATGGACAAGCAGTAGAGTGGCAGAGCCTAAAATTTGGTTTTTCTTCTGGTGTTTTTGGAGGAACATTCTACTTGCTAACTGGTTTTCACGGTTTACACGTCTTTACTGGGGTTCTGCTTCAAGGAATTATGTTAGTTCGTTCTTTTCTTCCTAATAATTATGAAAAAGGACAATTCGGTGTTGAGGCAACCTCTTTGTTCTGGCATTTTGTCGATGTGATTTGGATTATTTTGTTTATTCTGATTTATGTCTGGCAATAATTTCGTGAATATCGATCTAATTACTAACGGTATTGGTAAAGTGGATAGGTTTTTTTATACACATTATGAAGATGGCTCTCCAGTTTATCAAATATCTGCGGAGACAATTATCGAGCAAATGATCCGGATGCTCGCTCCCCACCCAGGCGATCGCTTTTATGACTTAAATAATAATATCTCCATAAAATCAACCCTGAAGAATAGTTCTGTCGATCTAAATTGATAGGTTATGGCGGATTTGAAATCTGACAACTGATTAATCAAATTTCCGCCCCCCTAAGCAATCCTCAGACAGGCTAGAAAATAAATGAGAATTATTAAAACAGTTGAATTTGATATTGAGTTAGATACTCACAATCAAATTACTAAGCTAAGAAATCTCTGTTTTCCAGAAAATAAAAAAGATCGCTCTTATTATAAACAACTACCACATTTTAGATATTTGGTTTACGATGAAGACCAATTAATAGGTCAAATGGGAGTAGATCATCGAGTAATATCAGTAGGTGATTCCATCTTCAAAATTTTTGGTGTAATTGATTTGTGTGTAATGCCCAAATATCGAAGACAGGGTATTGCTACACAGCTATTAAATTTACTTACAAACCTGGCTGCAAAAAAATCGATTGACTTTTTGTTGTTAGTTGCTAACGATCCCAGATTGTATTCAAAAAATGGTTTTGTATCCATTTCTAATTATTGTTCCTTTCTCAGAATCCATGAGCATAAAAACTATGGAGTGGCATTAGAAAAAATAGAAAATGATTTTATGATTAAACAGATAGGTGCAAAGCGTATTCACACCATGCACTTGACTACTAAAACCAATACTAAAAAAAAGCGATTAGCTTAGAGCTTACAGCTATTTCAGAGGTTAGATCTCCCAATTAAAGTTTTTCAGCCAACCCTAATTATTGGCAAATAACGAATAAAAAATAATAAAGGACGAATCAAAATATGATTATCGACGATCGATTCTACGATGTAATTATTGTTGGCACTGGTGCGGGGGGAGGTACGATTGCTCGTAAACTAGCAGAAGCTGGCAAAAAAATCTTGGTTTTGGAACGAGGAGAGTTTACTGAGAAAGAAAGTTCCGAGTTAATAGAAGTAGAAGTATTTAAAAAAGAAGATTATCACGCTCCAGAAAACTGGTATAACAATTTAGGAGAGCCATTTCAGCCTCAAACTAGTTACTGTGTAGGTGGTAATACCAAAATTTATAGTGGAGTATTATTGCGTCTGCGGGAACGAGATTTCGAGAAAGTGCAGCATCAAGATGGTATTTCTCCCGAATGGCCTTTAAAATACCAAGATTTTGCCCCATATTACACCGAAGCCGAAAAACTTTATCGCGTCCACGGTAAAATGGGTGACGATCCTACAGAACCACCACGAAGCGAAGATTATCCCTTACCACCAGTCGAGCGCATACCTCAAGTCCAAGAAATCAGCGATCGCCTATCTAAATATGGACTACATCCAGCTTACTTACCCATCGGCATTGGTGATGAAGGACGCACCGATTCTGAAGATACGGGAGTTAGTCCTGCAATCCGTGCTGGTTATGATGTTACTTTAAAAACCTCGGCTCAAGTTGTAGCTTTGCATACCTCACCTACAGGAACAGAAATTAAAGCTGTTGAAGCCAATATTAAAGGACAATCTTATTTATTTATGGGGCATATCGTCGTACTTGCCTGTGGTGCGATTAATTCTGCTGCCTTATTATTGAGATCGGCTAATGAAAAGCATCCCCAAGGACTTGCTAATAGTTCCAATTTAGTGGGACGCAATTTGATGAAACAGCTAATGACAGTAATTTTACAGCAATCTCCTCAGCCTAATTCTGGATTGTTTCAACGCACTATCTACATCAATGATTTTTACTGGGGCGATCGAGATTTTCCCTATCCCATGGGACATATTCAAGATTCGGGGGGAATTCTGCAAGATGTAATTTTTTCTGAATCTCCGCCAATTTTATCAGTTGCTGCTAAATGGATGCCAGGATTTGGTTTAAAGCAGTTGGCAAAACGTTCTTTGGGATGGTGGTTACAAACAGAAGATTTACCAGATCCGAATAATCGCGTCTCTATACAAGGGGAGAAAATATATCTAAACTATACTCCCAACAACTTAGAAGCCCACGATCGCCTATTATATTTTTGGCAAGAAGTTCTTAAAACTACAGATAAACAGTCTCGCGGTATTCATCCTTACGGAAGCGTCCCTATTGAAATCGTGGCACATCAATGCGGTACTTGTCGTTTTGGCGAAAATTCTCAAACCTCGGTGTTAAATCTTAACTGTCGTACTCACGATCTCAATAATCTCTATGTAGTTGATAGCAGTTTCTTTCCTTCCAGTGCAGCCGTAAGTCCCGCACTAACAGTTATTGCTAATGCCTTGAGAGTAGGAGAGCATCTGATCGAGCAACTGGGGGGACTACAGAGAAGGTCATAAAAATGAATCATGATTGTTTTAAGTAATAATTACGGAAACAATTACGATATCCTTTATTTATTGGGCAAAAAATTAAAAAATAGAGAGCGTAAATAAATGACCGAGCCAGAAAAAAAAATGTCAGCCAAACAAAGGTCTAGACGTAATTTTTTAGGAAAATCTCTCTTCACAGCAGGAGCAGCGATCGCTGCTCCTGCTGTGCTTAATTCCTGTCAAAATAAAAATGTATCTGCCTCAAATGCCCTAATTGAAGGCGAAACTATGGTAAAACTCAAAATAAACGGTCAGTTAAAAACACTTAATATAGAGCCAAGAGTAACCCTATTAGATGCACTACGGGAAAACTTGGGCTTAATGGGTAGTAAAAAAGGTTGCGACCACGGTCAATGTGGGGCTTGTACGGTGCTAATAGATGGGCAGAGAGTCTATTCCTGTCTTTCTTTAGCAGTGATGCAAGAAGATAAAGAAATTACTACCATCGAAGGTCTAGCAACAGGAGATAATTTACATCCCGTACAAACGGCATTTCTAGAGAATGATGGTTTTCAATGTGGTTATTGTACCCCTGGTCAAATATGTGCTTCAGTGGCATTGTTAGAGGAAGTTCAAAATGGTTATGTAAGCTACACTACGCCCGATCTAACTAATCCACCTACCTTGGCTGCTTTATCAGAAGCGGAAATTAAAGAGCGAATGAGTGGGAATCTATGTCGTTGTAGTGCCTACAACGGTATTGTCGCAGCCTTACAGCAAGCTGCTGGACAAACCCCCCCTTCTCCTGCTGCTGCAATGGAAAATAACCAAGCAGGGTAGATAAATTAATTATGAAAAATTTTACTTATATCCGCGCCAACTCGGTTGAAGATGCTATTAATAGGGCAACAAGCGATCGCGATGCCATGTTTATTGCTGGGGGAACTAATTTAGTCGATCGACTGAAAGTTTTTTTAGACGAGCCATCTCAACTAGTAGATGTATCTCGTTTGGCGATGAAACAAATCGAACGAACCAGCGCAGGAGGCTTAAGAATTGGTGCGCTAGTTACTAATACAGATTTAGCCAATCATATCGAAGTACGACGCAATTATCCCTTACTTTCTAGGGCAATTCTCGCTGGAGCTTCTCAGCAAATTCGGAATATGGCAACAGTAGGGGGAAATCTGATGCAGCGCACTCGCTGTCCTTATTACTACGATACGGCTTTCCCTTGCAACAAACGGCAACCCAATACAGGCTGTCCCGCAGCAACTGGGATCAATCGTACTCATGCCATTTTGGGAGCTAGTGAAAGTTGTATAGCAGTTAATCCCTCAGATATGTCAGTCGCACTGGCAGCTTTAGATGCAACAGTAGAAGTTCGAGGAAGGCAGGGTAAGCGAGAAATTCCTTTTGTCGATTTTCATCGTCTACCAGGTGATACTCCAGAGCGGGATACTAATTTAGAACCTGGAGAATTAATTACCGCAGTCATTCTACCTCCCTTACCCTGGTCTAAATATGGGGTATATCTTAAATTACGCGATCGCGCTTCCTATGCCTTTGCTTTAGTTTCTGTAGCTACGGCTTTAGAAGTTGCGGGAGAACAAATTAAAAATGCTAGAGTTGCCCTCGGTGGAGTTGCTCACAAGCCTTGGCGGGCGATGGAAGCAGAAGAGTTTTTAATCGGCAAAGCAGCGAATAAATCGAATTTCGAGCGAGCAGCAGCGATCGCTCTAAAAGATGCTAAACCTTTAGCTCATAACGGATTTAAAGTAGAACTAGCGAAAAGAGCAATTCGTCGCGCCCTTAACGTTTCAGCACAGGGAGGAGGTTTAGTATAAGGGAGACAAGGGAGACAAGGAGACAAGGGGGACGACAGTAGCATCATCGGGAGTAGGGGCGCAAGGTTTGCGCCCGTTGTTAGTAGTTTAATTTATTTTTGCAAGAGGTATTGTAATGAATCGGGTTATTGGCAGATCGGTTAATCGTAAGGACGGACGAGCTAAGGTTACGGGACAAGCAACTTACGGCGCAGAACATCAAATTCCCAACCTGGTACATGGCTATTTAGTTAATGCAACTATTGCTAAGGGAAGTATTCGGAATATTAATACTCAAACAGCAGCAGCTATGCCAGGGGTCATTGCTGTTTTTACCCACAAAAACCAGCCCAAGATATTTAAACCCAGTAACGACTGGATGAATTCCAAAATTTATGAAGCCAGACTACCTCTATCAGATAATACCATTCATTATGCAGGTCAAATCGTTGGTTTAGTAGTAGCAGATACTTTAGAAAGAGCGCGGGATGCTGCCCATCAAATTCAAATTGAATACGAAACTCAACCACCCCAAGTTAATGCCAAACAAGCCAACTATCAAAAAGCTTCTGGTATGTTTGGAGAAGATATGGAGTATGTGGCAGGGGAATTCGAGACAGGGGATTTCTCACCAGATGCTACAGCAACGGTAGAAGCGACATATACTACCGAAATGGAAATTCATGCACCTATGGAACCCCATGCCTTGGTAGCTCATTGGCAAGAGCCAGATTCGGTAACAATTTACGAACCAACTCAGTGGGTAAAAGGCTCTCAGAGAACTTATGCCGAACTATTAGGTATTCCCCAAGAAAAAGTGCGGATCGTTAGTCCTTATATCGGTGGTGCATTCGGTTGCAAAGCATTTCCTTGGTCTCACGCGATTCTTGGTATCGCTGCTGCTAGAGAAATTAAGCGTCCTCTCAAGGTAGTTGTCTCTCGTCGTCAAATGACTGCTAATACAGGACATCGATCGCAAACCGAACAAACTATCCGCTTGGCAGCAAACGATGAAGGGAAATTAACCGCGATCGAACATCTAGCAAAATCTTGTACTTCCCCCGTTGATGTTTTTCCCGAACCCTGTACTAGCATCACTCCAGTAATGTATGCCACACCGAACCTAAGATTAAAACAAGAGATAGCAGTACTGAATGTAGGTACACCGACTTTTATGCGTGCGCCTGGGGAAAATCCAGGGATGTTTGCTTTAGAGTCTGCTATGGACGAATTAGCCTGGGAATTGAATATCGATCCAGTAGAATTGCGTTTGCGTAATGAAACCAAAGAACATCAGCGTAAAAAATTACCCTTTTCGGCAAAACATTTTGCCGAATGCTTAACCACAGGAGCAGAAAAGTTTGGTTGGAGCGATCGCCAGATGCAACCACGCTCTCAGCAACAGGGAGAGCTTTTAGTTGGTTGGGGAATGGCATCGGCAACCTTTCCAGCTTTACGGAATAGCGCGGAGGCTAAAGTGCGCTTACTTCCAGATGGAACGGCTCATGTTTTAACCTCTGGAAACGACATGGGAACGGGAGCTTATACTGTAATAGCAATGACTGCTGCGGAAAGTCTGGGACTTCCTGTAGAAAAGATCGGGGTTGAGTTGGGCGATTCTATTATGCCTAATGGCGGAATTGCTGGAGGCTCGCAAATGACTGCTTCTCTTACTCCCGCGGTTTTAACTGCTTGTCAGAAAGTTTTGGAAACAGCACAAGCAGAAAACGCCCAAGAAGCTTTTACCAACCTCCGCGAGTCGGGACGTGCTGCCTACGAAGCAACGGCATCTTCTGCCCCTGGGGAAGAGGGCAAAAAGTTCGCTTTTAACTCCTGGGGAGCGCATTTTTGCGAAGTTACGGTAGATGAAGAAATTGCTCGTCTGCGGATAACTCGTTGGGTGTCGGTAATGAATATTGGACGAGTCCTCAATAGTAAAACGGCAGCTTCTCAGATACGCGGTGGTGTAATTATGGGCATAGGACAAGCTTTAATGGAGGAATGCCATTTCGACCCAAATATTGGCTATCCCTTAGTCTATGACTTATCAACTTATCACTTTCCAGCCCATGCAGATATACCCCGCATTGAAGTTACTTTTGTCGGTGAACCAGATTTTGATTTTAACCCCATGGGTGTGCGTGGATGTGGTGAAATTGCGATTACAGGGGTAGCTGCTGCCGTTGCTAATGCCGTGTATCATGCTACAGGTAACCGTATTCGTGATTTGCCTATTACTCCCGATAAATTACTTTAAGTGGTCAATTCTCCTGCTATACCTACGATTAAGGCTAATAGTGGGAGTTTAGTAAATCTGAGGTACAGGCGCACCGCTACGCGGATCTCGAAGAGATCGCCCTTGATGTTTTGCAGTTAGATTCAGTAGCAGTAGTAAGGGAATAAGTTTCTAGTATTACTGTACAGAAGAGAGTTAGTAGTTTAATTAATGGCGACATTTTGGCAAAATTTTGCAATACTAAACTATAAAACTAAGCTGATAAACTAAATACAACACCAATTTCGATCGGTAAAAAATTTCTATGTCTGCTACAGCCTTGTCTCGTTATGTGGCTCGAAATCCTGATATTTTAAGTGGAGAGCCGATTATTACAGGTACTCGGACATCTGTACGTGCTATCGTCGGTTTATGGCGTTTAGGTATAATGCCAGAAGAAATTTTACATCATTTACCCCATCTAACTTTGGCACAAGTATTTGATGCTTTAAGTTTTTATTTGGATCATCAGATAGAAATCAACGAATATATCGAGCGTAATCAAGTTCCCGATGATTTAGTTCATCCTGCTATAAAAGCTTCAATAAGTGAATCTTAACTATGCTGGCATCACTTTATACCGATGAAGATATGTCAGCTTTAGTAGCTACACTATTAAAATCTCGTGGTTTAGATGTTGCAACCGTTCCCGAACAAGCAACTCTCGGTAAAACTGACAGCGAACAACTGAAATTTGCTACTTCTTTAGGTAGATGTCTTTTAACTCATAATCGAGTTGATTTTGAAAGATTGCATCTTCAGTACATAAATGAAAGTAAACAACACTCTGGGATTATTATTGTTCCTCAGAAAAATGCCTATGAAGTTGCACGACGTATCGCTATTTTGGTAAGTGCGTTGACAGTTGAGGAAATTAACAATCAATTATTGTATGGCTAATAATATAATGAATACTGCCGTAAAAAACGTTGCTATTATCGGGGCTGGACTTGGGGGATTGGCTTGTGCGATCGCTTTACGTAAACAAGGTATTGACGTTCGAGTTTACGAGAAAGCAAAAGATTTTCGTCCTGTTGGCGGAGGATTGGCTTTGTTTCCCAATGGATTAAAGTTTTTAGAGCTTATCGATTCTGGCATAGTTGAAGACGTTAAAAATTCTGGCTGCTGCGTACAAACAATAGTTAGAAAAAATATTACTGGAGAAACAATTAGCTCTAATTCCACTACTCAATTAAAAGAAAAATACGGACAAACTATAGTTACTATTTGGTGGTGGCATTTACAACAAATACTGGCATCAAAACTACCTAAAAACATTATTCATCTCGATTGTCAATGTATTGGTTTTGAACAAAGCGATCGAGAAGTAACAATCTATTTTGAGGATGGAAAAACAGCGCGAGCAGAATTATTAATTGGGGCTGATGGTATCCACTCCGCAGTTAGAAAAACTCTCATCGGCGACGAACAACTTCGTTATCTTAATAGTATGTCTTGGCGGGCTACTCTTAAATGTCAGCAAGATATGCTCAATCCTAATGAAATAGTCCGTATTGTCAGTGATAAACAGTTTATTTTTCTGATTAATGTTGGAGATGGATATATTAATTGGACTACTCGAAAATTTGCCCCAGAATATCACCTTTCAACTAATGGTGAAGAAATGAAATATCGCATTCTTCAAGACTTAACTAATTGGGCAGAACCGATCCGCCATATAATCGAAATCACTCTACCAGAAAAAATTTCTGAATTCCCAATTTTTGACCGACTTCCTCTAAGTAGCTGGAGTAAAAGTAGAGTTACTCTTTTAGGGGATGCAGCCCATCCTATGAGTCCCACAATGGGACAAGGTGCTAACAGTACTTTTGAAGATGCTTGGGTACTAACACAATGTCTTTCACGAGTTTCTAATATCGAACAAGCTTTTAAAGAATATGAACAAGAAAGGATAGAGCGCACTAAAATTATGCAAATCAAGAGTGCTGAAGGTGAAAAAAATCAGTGGAAAACTAATGATAAAACACAAGCACAACCACAACAACAAAGAAATTTAGATAGTGGCTTTATGGATTGGCTTCACAACTACAAACCTTTTTCAACTGTAAAGTAAATCGTTTGCTGTCAATGAGAAATAAATGCACGAATTACAAGCAATTATTAATGCTTTTGAAGAAAGTAAACAAAAAGGAGAAACTAGTTTTCTGGCAACTATAGTTAATACTTTTGGCTCTACTTACCGTCAAAAAGGAGCAAAAATGTTAATTACAGAAACAGGAGAAATGGTAGGTACTTTGAGCGGAGGTTGTGTAGAAAATGATATTTGGCAATATACCAAACAAATAGTCAATGAATCTTTATTAATTAATTACGATGCTACTTCCGAAGAAGACCTAATTTGGGGTTTTGGCTTGGGTTGTAATGGTGTAGTACAAATATTACTAGAAAAACTCGATCGCTCTTTAAATATCTCCCCCCTAAATTTAATTAATGAATGTCTGAATAATAAAAAACAAGGCGCGATCGCAACTATTTTTGCGGTAGAAAGTAAGCTTGAAGTGAAACTTGGCTCTCGTTATATTATTTATCCTGACGATACTACCTACACCGATATTCAAGAACCAGAATTACAAAAAGCGATCGCACTTGACACTATTACTATTAACAAGACTCGACAATCTACTGTTAATAAATATCAATTATCGTCGGGTAGTGTAGAAGTTTTTATTGAAGTCATTAAACCTCCCATTTCTCTAATTATTTTTGGTGCTGGTCGAGATGTTCTACCTGTAGTAGAATTAGCTAAAATAATCGGCTGGCAGGTTACGGTGGTTGATTGTCGCGCCCAAGAAAAGACTTATCAAAGATTTGCCAAAGCTGATGAAATTATTCTCACCCGTCGGGATATTATTAGCCAACATATATCCGTAGATGAAAATACTATAACGGTTGTCATGACTCATAATTATTTTGACGATCGCGATATTATCAAATTTCTTCTACCAACCAAAATTCCTTATTTGGGTGTAATGGGTTCAAAAAATCGCATTGCTAAGATAATAAAAGAACTAAATCCGACTAAAAACCAATTAGAAAAATTATACAGTCCCATCGGTTTAGATATTGGCGCGGATACCCCCGCAGAAATTGCTAGCGCGATCGTTAGTGAAATTCAAGCAGTTTTAACTCAACATAATGCTGGTTTCTTAAAACATCGCTCTCAACCTATTCATCAAAGATAAAATGTTAATTGTTAATTGTCGATCCTTCAGTAATTTGAGAAAAACTATATTGAATAAAAATAAAGATAAAAAAAATTCTATAGCTACTATTATTCTTGCTGCTGGTGCATCGAGAAGGATGGGTCAACCAAAGCAATTATTACTTTATAAAGGACAAACTTTACTTGACTATGTTACTCGATGTGCGCTCTCTTCTGAGTGCAATCCAGTAATAGTAATACTTGGAGCAAATGCCGAAAAAATACAACCAAAAATAGCTTCACTTCCTATAAAAATAGTTCAAAATAATAATTGGAATGAAGGAATTGCTAGCTCTATTCGTTGCGGAATTAGCTATATTCAAAATCAATATTTAAACCTCGATGGAGTAGTGTTTCTTACCTGCGATCAGCCTTTTATCTCAACAGAACTTATCGCACAACTAATTACTGCTCATAATTCAACCCATAAACCAATAATTGCCAGTAAGTATAATAAAATTATAGGCATACCTGCTTTATTTTCTAGCAGTTTTTTCTCCGCACTCATACAGTTACAAGGCGATCGCGGTGCTAAAAAAATAATCAATCAATATCCAGATTTAGTATCTGTAATAGATTTTCCTCAAGGTCAAATTGATTTGGATACATTAGAAAATTATCAGCAGTTAATTTCAATGAATGATCTTAATTTTAGAATAAGCAACTAATGCTTTGTTTTACCAATCTTGAATTCGTCCTACTACTTCTAAATTGCCTCGTGGGTTAGCTTTTATTACAATTGCTTCTCCCTCTTGGGGACTCGCGCCACTAATTTCAGTGATGTTGGCAAAATGCGTTACCATCACCATTACCCCTGAAGTGTTGCGATAATCGATTATTTGTTGACGAGTTTGTTCGACCTGTTGAGTGGCAGTGGTGCGGTCTTCAAAAATAGAATTGAGCATGGGCGAAGGTTCGACAGTACCCAAATTCAACAACTTGGCAGTATCCAAACATCGGCAATATTGGCTGGATAAAACTCTTGTAATGGGAATGTTACGCTCGCGAAACTCCCTACCAATCTGCTTTGCTTGCTCTCTACCAGCCTCTGATAAATTACGTTGAGTAGCACAATCATCTAGTTCAAATCCTGACGGATCGCCGATTCCCGAAACGGTTTGGGCATGACGTAACAACACCACGTATCCCGTATTTTCTCTCATTTGCGTCCAAATATCTAGCTCGGCTGCCCGAACAAGATCCAGAAATGCAGGAGTATAGGTAAAACTGATAAATTTATTAGCCTGTTTTACACCAAGCAATAAAAAGACTGTTATGGTTGCGATAAAGAAGCGTTTCATTATTTATTACTTAATTAATTACTTGAGCATTTTTAATAGTTGAATGGTTCTAGCATCTCGTTCGCTCTGAAAATACTTATCGAGAACACGGACAAATAGAGAATCATCCGCAACCTGAGAAAATAGTGTCATAGACGATTTGAGCTTGAGATCGTCGGGATAGCCAAATATTTCCGAAACAGTTTTTCCTTCAATGGCAAGAACCGTGTTCGCACATTCTAATAGCCTTGCCCCAAGAACTGGATGATTGAGATATTCTATAGCTTCTTCAATGCTTTTTATGGCATAGCGTCTTGCCGTTGTACTATGTCCTAATCCATCAAGCTGCGGAAATATATACCACATCCAATGAGATCGCTTACGACCATTTTTTAACTCTGCCAGAACGCGATCGTAGACTCCTTCTTGTGCGTTAATGAAACGACTTAAATTAAACGGATCATCACGATTGTTTGTTTTTATCATATTTAAATATTTAATAATATCTCTTAACCCTGCTATTTTGCGCCATTCTACTTGAGGATAGCGATCGCGTACTTCGGGAGGGATATTTTTGACAGCTTCACCAATGATTTGTAAATTATGAACTACCGCATCAAAGGTCAACTCATCAGCAATCAATTGCTCGTAACTCATCCCTGCTGTGTAGCGTTCAATTTTACTGATACTATTGAGGATATCTGACAAATAAAGTCTAAGGTTGCGTGACATAAACTGCTTCGGTGTAAGACTTTTTGACTGATTTCTTTTTTTAATGAACGCTTTGTAACCAGATCGACAGGCATATTGAATAAGTCTTCAAGAAAGAATTTTAAATCCATGTAGCGATCGAAGGTAGTTGCACCTTCAAACTCGACTAAAAAGTCCAAATCGCTGTCAGCAGTAGTGCGGTCGCGCTTCTACAGAACCAAACAGTGCTAAAGAACGTACCCCAAAGTTTTGGATTGCTTGCTGATTTTGAGTGAGTGTTTTTAAAATATCATCAGAATTTAGCTGCTTGTCGGTCATAGAATAGGTTATATCTTAAGGTATTTATATTTTAATCCGAACTTCTTCTTTGAATTTTGCTGTGAGAGGGAATGGAAGGGCGATCGCTGGCTTTGAACTATAAATTGTCATGTCTACTAAAATAGAGAAAAGCCCTGAAACCATAATTAAATGAAAATTTCAGAGCTAAATAAAACGAATAGTCTAGCTGTATGAGTTTGACGACAGATGCAGCTATTAACTATCACAATCGATTAGTTGGCTGTTTTCCTCCCCAGGTAATCAGTCAACTTTTGTTTGTTGGGGTAGCGAATTTGCTCCCTTTCCTTTAATAATTACCGATTTATCTTCCCCAAATTTAATATCGATTTCTGTATCGGTATTTCTTGTCAGAGCAATTACTCCAATTAGTGTTACCGAAATGATAATCGCGATCGCAAGTAAGCTTTTTTGGTTTAAGGTCATTTCTTTCTCCTTATTAAGAAGTAAATTTTGGCATTACAATTATTCTCATTCGCCAATTTGCTCTTGTTTTATGTCCTCCTACGAAATTCAAAAGCTTTACCTTCTGGGCAGTCTAGGTTGATGTAGCGGTTCAAAGTAATGTTTGATTTTTGTTATCGACTGCTTCCAAATAATTTCTACAAAAACAAAATGCCAAGTCTTTAACCAGACAACTAAATGAGTCCAATAAGTGGATCGCTTGTTTCCATACCAATCTTTTCTGTAATCTACTAAATAGCTTTGTAACTCTTCATCGCGTATAAAAAAAGGAATTCCTTTTGTTCTTTTTTTTGCATAAGTCGATCGTCTTTGGTTTTGCACCAGCAACAGCAACAGCCCCAGCAGCAGCCCCAGCACCAGCTCCAGCTCCAACCCCAGCACCAACCCCAGCACCAGCAACAGCACCAGCAACAGCACCAGCACCAGCTCCAGCTCCAACCCCAGCCCCAGCCCCAGCCCCAGCCCCAGCCCCAGCCCCAGCCCCAGCACCAGCCCCAGCACCAGCCTTAGCACCCGATTAAAAGACTTTTTTTTGGACATAATGATTACTCCCACTTCAACGTATTAAAAATTAAACTGGCAAACCCAAAGATATTTGGAAAGGTTTTACCATCGGGAATAGGAGTACCTTCTTCTTGTTTTAATAATTTTCTATAGGCGTGGGTGACACTAATCGCTTTCTTTCCTTCTGCCAAAAGCTCATAGTATTTTCGACGGGGTGAATCTTCTCCTGCTACAGGTTCGCGGAATTCTCCTTTAATTAGTTTCGCTTCTTCCATCCGCTTGAGAGTAGGATACAGCGAGCCGACACCCAGCTTATTCATTCCTACTTTGTTACGCGCTCTATTAATCCGTTCTAGAATTTCCAAACCGTATAGCTCTCCTCCCTTCAGAACTGTCAATAAATCTAGTTCTAATGCAGAAAGGACGATTACACCTTTTTTGTTTCTTTTGGGCATAGTGTTTTTCGCTTGGAAAAGCTATCTTACAAACTTGATATTACAAACTTGATATTAGTCTAACAGTTTTTTTTAGAGCTGGAAAAAAAATTTTAGTTTTTGCTCAGAAAATAATTAGTTATACTTGTACAAGTAAAAAGACAAGTAACGGAAAAAGACTTGTTGGATGAGTAGTCGCATCTTAGCCTGGACTGATGAGGCTTGGGATAGCTATGTTTACTGGCAGAGTCAAGATAAGAAAACCCTCAAGAGAATTAATAAGTTAATTAAGGCAGTTAAAAGTACCCCATTTGAAGGGATTGGCAAACCCGAACCTTTGAAAGAGAATTTATCAGGTTTTTGGTCGCGTCGTATTGATGATACTAATCGTCTTGTCTATGCTGTGGATGATAAATATTTAACGATTATTTCTTGTCGCTTTCATTTGTCTTTTTGTACGTAATAAAACTAAGGCTCTTCTTTTTGTACTTAAAATGTACTATTTACCAGAATAATTGTTAATATCATAACCAGACCCTTTGCTGTTAGTAAAAAATGCCCCTAGATTCAGATCGAGTATCTTCTGCTGCTGCTTTCTCTTCCTTGACAGATGCAGACCGTGCTATTTGGTTAAATAATAAGCTACAGCAACTAAGAAATAGTTTAAGACCTGGTCAACAAAGTTTAGCAGACTGGAAAGGCGGACAGATGTCGGTTTCTGCTGTTCCTGGGGCGGGGAAATCCCATAGTTTATCGATCGCTGCTGCTGTGACTGTAGCCCGTAATCAATTACATAGTAGAAAACAATTAGTAGTAGTAACTTATACTCGTTCCGCAGCAGCTAGTATTAAAAATAAAATTCGCGCCCAACTGAGAGATTTATTTCTGCCTCCAGGAGGGTTTGTAGTTCACACTCTCCATGGTTTAGCCCTCAATATTGCGGGTAGTCAACGGGAACTATCGGGACTGGATTTAGATAATGTTACTATTGTTGTCCCTAATACCAGTCATCGCATCATTAGAAGTGCGGTAGAAAAATGGATTCTCAAACATCCTCGCAGATATGAAATATTGCTAGAGGGAATACAATTTGATGGCGAAGAGACAGAAAGATTGCGCCGTCAGTCCGTATTGCGAACAGAAGTATTACCTAGTTTGGCAGATACAGCCATCAAAGAGGCGAAAAGTTCTGGTTTATCCCCAGAAGACTTGATGAGAATTAGTGAAAATGCTACCGATGAATATCAAATTTTAGCCATCGCAGCAGGATTATACGCAGAATACAACAAACAATTGCGATCGCGGGATTTAATTGACTACGATGATATGATCCTAGCTGCTTTGCGGGTTTTAGAATATGAACCGATTCGGATACTATGGCAAAATCAAGTCTTTGCTGTTTTTGAAGATGAGGCACAAGATTCTAGTCCCTTGCAAGAAAAATTAATTTCTACCCTAGCAGGAAACTCGGTTAATCCCGATGCACTTCCTAATTTAGTAAGAGTAGGCGATCCTAACCAAGCGATTAATTCTACTTTTACTCCTGCCGATCCTATGTACTTTAATTTATTTTGTGAAAGTTGCCAAAAACAAGGACGACTGGCAGAAATGAATCAGGCAGGACGCAGTAGTAAAATAATTATCGATGCAGCTAATTTTGTTTTGCAATGGGTGAACGAACAAAACAAAAAACATTTACCCTTCCGTTTCCAACAAATTTGTTCCGTCGCGAAAGACGATCCTCAACCAGAAGCCAATCCTGCCCCCCTAGGCAAAGGTTTAGAAATTTATCGCCCAGTAGATATTAATCATACTGTTGAATTAATCGGTAAAAGAGCGATCGATCTACTAGAAAATAATCCAGATAGAAATGCTGCTATTCTAGTTAGAGAAAATCGTCAGGGACGCTTTATTGCCGAACAATTAGCTTACTTATCTAGAGAGCATAATATTCGTCTTTATGAAGTAAGTGAAGTAGAAAGACATTCTCAAATACCCGTCGAAATTCTCAAACTCTTACAATTTATCCTTCGTCCCCATTCCCCAGATAATCTCAAAGCAGCCCTAGAAGTATTGGCAGATAGGGGTTTAATTGCTGCCCAAGACCTAAATGCTTTAGCTACTTATCCCGAACAATTTCTTTACCCTACACCTCTCAATCCTAAGCAAAAGCCTCATGTAGAACAAGCCCGTCGCTATTGTTGTAACTTACTTCGCGCCCGTCTAGAATTACCCCATTACCAGCTTATTCCTTTTTTGGGCATGAGTTTAAAATACACTGGTTCGGAATTAGCCACGGCACAGAAATTAAGTGAGAGGATAAATGTCCAAATTATTCGCCATAGTTCCTTAAAAAGTACGATCGAAGCCTTAGAAGAAATTGTTAGTTCGGAAAAATTTGAAGGAGTCGAAGAAGATAGCGATGATAAATATACTCGCGAGGGACAAATTACGATTATTACCATGCACAAAGCCAAAGGTTTAGATTGGGATTATGTTTTTATTCCCTTTCTCCATGAAGATATCATTCCAGGTCAACCTTGGATACCCACAGCAGGCAGATTTTTAGGTAATTTTACTTTATCTGAAGTCGCCCGCGCCCAAATTCGTACAGTAGTGCATAGTCAATATAACGGAGAAACCCCTATATCTATTCCTAACCCCATAGAAGCATGGCAAGAAGCAGAAAAATTGAAAAAAGCCGAAGAGTTTCGCTTGTTATATGTAGCCATGACTAGGGCTAAAAGACTTTTATGGTTATCCGCAGCCGAAAATGGCCCTTTTCGTTGGAATACTTTTAGGAGCGATCGGGCTAGTAATTTACAGAAAAAAAGACCTTGTCCTGTTTTGCCAGCTTTAGTACGGGCGTTCCCAGAATCGAGGATGAGGTGAGTAGGGAGTAGGGAGTAGTAAGTAATCAGTAATCAGTAATCAGTAATCAGTAATCACCTAATGAGGCAACCCATAGTAGATTATTGAATTACAATCTCTCCTACCATACCTGCTTCTGCATGACCTGCGATCGAACAATGAAATTCATATTTACCTGGCTTCATAGGAGTTAGTACCCATTCTGCTTCTGCGGTAGGCTTTAATTCTAATTCGTGTATTGCCCCTTTAACTTCTACTTTGCCTGCTTGTACTTTTCTCGTCCAGCTAGCATCGGCGAAATCTTTGGCAGTAAAATAATGTTTGGTAGGACTGGGATTGTCTAATAATAACTTATAGGATTGTCCTGTTTCTAACTCCAAGCGATCGGGAAAAAATTTTAACTCTCCTGCTGTATTACCCAAACTGACTTTTATTTCTGTTGGTGCTTGGTTGGCTAAAGCTGTAGATGTCCAAATTAGACTACTAGCTAAGAAAAATAGCAAAGATAATTTTAAATATTTCCACATAAGCTTATCTCCAAAAGGTTTTATAAATTATTGTGCCTACCTACTTATGTAGTGAAAAATTAGCGACCGCTTAATTTAATAATAACTAAAGTTGGTCTTCCACCATTAGCCTTCGCTGCCTCAAATTTTTGACCCAAGCCACTTTTTTTACTCATTGTCTTTCTCTGACTCTAATTTTTCTAGCTCTTTTCTAACTGCTTCTCCCATTTGTTTTAAGTTCGTTTTTGTCTGTTGCACCAGAAAATTCTCGCTCAACTGGGCAATTTGACTTCTGAGAAACCAGGGAATTGACAACAGTTTCTGCGGGTCAATCCTCAATTCTCCGCGATGTTCTACTACAGTTTTGTTTCCTTCTGCTCGAAAACGGTTTGACCCAGCACAAGAGACTGCTTCGGTGAAAGCATGGGTCTGAATTTGCCATCGGACGGTAAAGTCAGATTCATTCCAAATTACCGACTCCGTCCAAGAAAACAACTGTTCTCCCAGCACTACTCTGAGGGGGGTGGGAATCTGAGTCTTACTATGCCACTCGTTGACACAGTAAACTTGCCCCTTCTCTTGGCGACGGGATGTGACCTCTACCCTATCTACCGCATCCATATATGCTACTTGCTCCTCTAGTCGATCTCGATAGATCTCATAGACCAGAGGTCGAGGAAAAGGAATTTCTAGGTCAACAGCAATCAGCATTGTTCAAGGGGAGTTGGGGAAATGGGGGAATAGGGAAATGAGGAAATATTAATAATTTAGTTCTTTTTTAACAACCATTTGTCAGCATTATTAATCATGATGACAATTAAACCCAAAATTTGATTGTATTGGCTATAAAGTTTTCTCCCCTTTTTGAACCTAGTTTTTTTCAAAGTCCCAATAACACTGAAGCACTTACAGAATTAATCCCTATGCTATTTTTAGTGCCGATGCGCCTGCTACTATTAATTAAATGATGAAATCCGAGCAGTAAATAAGAATTTAGGAAAAATCTCGCTCCCTCGGAAAAATTAACCATAACAGAAGGCTCGGTTGAATGATTAGACGAATATTGTTTAATACATTAGTATCTATAATGGGAGTCCCTCAACTTTAGTTCTATTTATGCCTAAAATTGTCGATCGCGATCTCTATCGGAAAGAACTACTCAACAAATGTTTCGATTTGTTCGCCCAAAGAGGCTATGGCTCTTTGACTATGCGACAGATAGCTAAGGAAATTGGCGTTTCTACAGGGACTTTATATCACTATTTTTCCAGCAAAGAAGATTTATTTGTCCAACTGATCGAGGAAATAACCGAGCAGGATATTCTGAGCGCGACTGATGCCATTGAACCTCAAAATCTGGAAACTATCGAAGAAAAAATCTTAGCTCTCGGTAAATTTATCGTCGAGCATGAAGACTACTTTAACAAGCAAACTTTACTATATATCAATTTTTTACAGCAACCAGCCCTAGAACAGCAACAACTTGTCGAAGCAGTTACCCATTCTTACAAACTCTATCGAGAAGAAATAAGGAAATTTCTCGGTATAGATAATATCGCCATCGTCGATCATATTTCTGCTTCGATCGATGGTTTGATGATACAACGAGTCTTTGCCCCAGAATTAGTAAATTTTGAAGAACAAATAAAATTACTCGCTCAAATGCTTTCTCGTTATTTAGAGCATTAAGGTAACCGCGATCGAAAATAGTTATTGATTTTTTTTATAACGAATGTTAGATATAGAATATGCCAGTAAAAATATTTAGGCATTATTATGCTTTTAACATTTAATGTCAGAGGTTTGGTTTTATTATGAATGTCGCCAAAACTTTTAAATCATCAAAACCTTGGCTGATAGGACTTTTAGTTACAGCAACTACCCTAACTGGTGCAACCTTTCTTTGGAAAATTTCTAATTCGGAGCTAGATAAGTCATCTCCTCCGATACAAGCTACACCTATTATCAGAAAAGTAACTGCTTTAGGAAGATTAGAGCCAGAAACAGAGGTAATTAACCTGTTTCCACCTTTAGCCTTAGATGGCGATCGCCTCGATCGACTTTTAGTCAAACGGGGAGATTGGGTTGAAGCGGGAGAAGTTGTAGCTGTTTTAGCCAGTCGCGATCGACTCCAAACAGCCTTAGAGGAGGCACAAAAAGAAGTTGCGGTTGCCCAAACCAAACTAGCACAAGTAAAAGCTGGAGCAAAAACGGGAGAAATTACCGCTCAACAAGCCCAAATTAATCGATTAGAAGCGGAATTACAAGGACAAATGACCGCACAAAAAGCTGCGATCGCCCGTTGGCAATCTGAAGTTCGTACCGCTAAAGCAGAATATAACCGTTATGAATCTTTATATCAAGATGGAGCGATTTCAGCTTCGGAACGAGATAATAAACGCCTAGTTTGGGAAACGGCACAAGCTCAATTAGAAGAAGCACTAGCAACCGAAAATCGAACTATCACAACCCTAGAAGCGCAAATAGCAGCAGCCAAAGCAACTTTAAACCGCATCGCTGAAGTTCGTCCCGTAGATGTAGAGACAGCACGAGCAGAGGTAGAACGAGCGATCGCTAGTGTTAAAAGAGCAGAAACAGAACTAGCTCAAGCTTACGTGCGTACTCCCATAGCAGGACAAATTCTTACAATTCATACCCATCCAGGGGAAAGAATAGACGAAGAATATGGGATTGCCGAATTAGGACAAACCGAACAGATGGTAGTAGTAGCGGAAGTATATCAAACCGATATTAATAAAGTAAGTTTGGGACAGAATGCCGTAATTACTAGCAACCTATTCTCAGAAAAACTGCACGGTAAAGTTAGCGAAATCGGTTTACAGGTAACTCGTCAGAATGTGTTTAGCAACCAACCAGGAGAAAACCTCGATCGCCGTGTGGTAGAAGTTAAAATTCTACTTACTCCTGAAGATAGCCAAAGGGTTGCTGGGTTGACTAACTTGCAGGTACAGACAGCGATTTTGTTAGCAGGAGAAAATCAGTAGGCTTCTAATTTGCCTTAATTTATAACGAACGTTTGATTTAGATTGTTCTAGAAAGATATTTCATCATGAAAAGTAAAACAGTCGTTATTTGGTTTCGCTCACGGCGCAGAAAGACTTATTTGTGGAGAACTATAACTGTTTTAGCTTGCGATTATCTTTACTCGTCGGGAGTAAAACGAGATCGGGCAAAAGTTGATTTGATAATAACTTTGTGGAAGCTGGATACACCAAAAATTATTAAATTTATGAACGAATTACTGTGGTGAAACTATGATTACTTCTAAGATTGTGCTTCTTAAGTCATCCGAAATCGATCGAGCCAGTGAAATTCTTGCTAGAGCATTTGATGAAGACCGCATGTTTCGCTATCTTGGGATTGGAGAAGCAGAACAGGCACTAGTTAATGTGAATGCCCTCAAATGGTTTTGTAAAATGGGCTTACGTAATTGCCAGCCATCGGCAGTTCGAGCAAGGGTACTGCGTCCATACCGCAGGTTGGGCGTAGGGGAATTGTGAGAGGATAACTTATTGGGTAGGACTATCTTGCTGTTGAATATATCGCTTCACGGTTTCTAGGTT
>JBFRWK010000033.1:0-3816 GCA_051439545.1 Xenococcaceae cyanobacterium
CCCATTCGATGGAGACATTTTGACCTGGTTTTTTCTCTACATCCTTAAGTAAAAGGGCTAAAGCTTCGTTGGCTATCCGCTATCGCTTCATCAACGGTGAAATCTAGGGTGAAATGGGGGACGGTAGACCACTGCTCTAATAACCAATCGATTAAAGCAGAAGCTATCCGATTAAATGCTTGGTCAAGTTCGCGTGAATTTTCAGGGGAATTAGAGGTTAACGGTGGTGAACTCAAACGTTGTTGTTTCTGTTTACGTTGTCTTTTGAGTTTAGCAGCACGTCCCATATTTTTAACTAATAGAGGGTGAGTATTTGCTCATAGCATAACAAACAGGATGGAATTGAAAGTACGTGACAAGATGACACTCACATCTCTTGTGGTCTTTCTCTGGTCAGCAGGAATAACCCATCCTTGGTGAAGAAGAATCCCATCTTTATTTTTCAAGTAGTACATAGATACAGAGAGGATAGCGATCGATCTCATGGACATCTTATCCGAGACTCGATTCGTGTTACAAGTATTACATAGGTAAAAAGGTGATGGTGATGGATAATTAGGTTGGGTGTGATGGATAGTGTGATGGATGAAAGCATTGGTAGTGATAAATGTTATGGATGTTATGGATAGGGTAAAAAGTAGATTTAATTGAAGAGGAGATCGGGGTAAGCAAAGGTATTATACTACAAGGTAGAGATCGATCGAGAGAGAAAAAGACGATAAAAAAGCCCTAAAGGATTAGCTTTATGCGGAGCGGTATCCTTTAGGGCGCGTCACGCACCGCCCGCTTCGAGGTTTCCTCGAAGTTAGGACGGAGCAAGAAAGAAAGTTTTAATTTGACCCATAACACCCATCACCAACCGTCACAAAAAGGCTGAAAGCATTGGTAGTGATAAATTATAGAGATTTGGTCTTGGGGGTAAAATCTAGCTGACTGTGATGGGTAATCCGTAACGGCGGTAAAATGGCATGGACTGCTGGGTCGAGAAACACAAAAGTAACATTAGAGCTAGCACATAAGTTCCTCATAATCTTGGTCTAACCTTTGAGAAGAGCTAATTCAAGATTAGAGGGATGACTATTAGCCTTTCAAATAGACAATGTAGCGATCCCCAAGAATTTTGATTAGTTCGCCTGGTAATTGATTCAAAAGAGTTGATTCAGTTAAAGGAGAAGAAAAATGAGTTTAAAAA
This sequence comes from Xenococcaceae cyanobacterium, assembly GCA_051439545.1. GTDB lineage: Bacteria > Cyanobacteriota > Cyanobacteriia > Cyanobacteriales > Xenococcaceae > JASJDJ01. The sequence continues at coordinate 1,193 of JBFRWK010000033.1, forward strand.
CTTACGAAAAAGAAGTAGAACACTTGGGAGAATCCCAGGGAGTTAAAGACCATGACCATGATCTGGTTCACGATTTGAGTCGAAGACTGGATGCTTTATGGCGGTATGACCAATATATTGCGAACGCTGAAGGATACGAGTCAGTACAAGCCTTTTGGCGAAAGGTGAAGGAACAAGAAAAAGAAAACATAGTGGAGTTAAAGAAACTACTCTCGGAACATATCAGACTCGGTGATTTCTGAGGGTGATTGGTCACAGCCAGACTAAAGCTTTGAGCGGATGTCGAAGGTCAAGATAACCAATAACCAAAATCGAAGATTCAAATTAAGAGATTAGGAGAGATTAAGAAAATGGCTAATCAAGATTTTTTCCTGAGTCCAGACGAGGCTCAAACTTTAGGAAATATCAACTATATGAGAAAGTCTGTCCGAGTCAGACATACGTTTCCCAAAACCGTCAAGAATCCCCAGGGATTTGAAGTAGAGAAAGAGGTATCTTCCCTTGAAGAAAATCCCTTCTCTAGCGTCCCAGAAAAAAGCCCAGAAAGTTCTGGATCTAGTAGTACTTTCCCGTCTACTTTTAGTAGCAGTCCTAAGTCTACTCAAAGCTCCAGTAACATGGACATGTTCCGCAATATGGCGCGGAAGATAGGCAAAAGATAAAAGACCCAGTTGGGCTGAAGGGACGACAATTCGTCCCTTCAAATTAAGAACTCGACTGTGGTGATTTGATTTAACCTTGATAGCATGGGGCTCGACCAATACTTCTCGTTTAAGGATTAAGCAGAGTTGAAAATCGAAAAAGTCAGTTGTTTTGGTTGAGAAGACATTTCTCGATGAAGAGGTTTTTTAGCAGGAAATTTGGAACGGGGTTTCTTGACTACTCTGGGATTGTGTCTGCCTTTTCTGGGAGGAATTTGTTCAGCTAAGATATCTTGAATTAACCGAGAGAAAAAAAGGGAAGTTGCTCGCCTTTGAGGTCTTGAAAATCAGGAATGGCTCGGCGAATAACTTTGAGAGTACCAGTAAAACCTAAGCGTAAAGGAGAAATGCCAGCTTGTTGGGCAGCTTGGAACATCAGAGAACGAATAGCATAGTGACCCAAAAGCCAGCCATAAATTTCTTGGACAACTTCACGGGGTTTGAGAGAACGAATGGGAGTCTTACGTCCGAGAAGGTGAGTTTTCAGTTCATCAATCGTATTTTCAATTTCCCACCGTTGATGATATTGCTGTGCCAATAATAAGGCAGGAAATAAAGCTAAATCCATTAAACTGGTAATCAAACGGTAAGTTTTCAGTTCTCCATCAGTCTCAATACTGTACTCAATGACCCGAACTTGAATTCGTATTGCTCCTTTTTTCTTCGATTTGCGGTCAGGACGGACATATCAAGCTGACGGGGAAACCCCGTCAGTCTTGTCCTCATTAATCCAACTTAAATAAGAACCATCCTCTAGAAGTCTGTGGGCAGGAAACTTAACGTTGGCAGGAACTCTGCCTAAATATTGGCATCCTTGAGCCAATGTAGAGTTGACCATTCGATACGAATGTAACCCTCTATCCCACATTAACAACATTGATTCGTTGACCGAACGCAGTAGTTTCAAAGCTCGAACTCTTTCTCCTATTCGATAAGGACACATCAAGGCATCTGTAATTAAATGTGTTCCTGCTTCAATTAGTAAGACGACGCGAACTTTGGGGAAAGCAGCTTTTGTCCCTTTTCTACTTCCTGGGTATCCGAACACTTTGGCATTAGCTTGACTATCTGGCAGATCTAATACTGTTCCATCCACTGCCATCACTCTCAGCCCACCGAGAAATGCACCAGGGGTTTTCATTGTTCCTAGAGGTGTCACAATTGAATGGAATAGACAACTCATTACTTGACATCCCAGTTTTTGCCTTGCTGCGCTAATGCTTGAGCTAATCGGGGTTTTCCAGTATTGACCTAGTTTTGTCCACTGCCTATTTAAACCATTGACTAGATTTTGCAGTACAGTTGCCATTGAGTCTGATGACCATAAACTCATGGCAATTACTAGACAAACTACTAAGCTCGCGGGTAATTTCCGTTTCCGTTCTTCAAAGCTGTTGCTTTTCTCTAATGCGATCGCGATCGCTTCTGGGGCAATTACTGTTTGAATGGCTTGGAATACTTCTTTCGCTTCCAACGATGGGCTAATCAACAAAAATTCTTTGAGTTGCAATTTTTTGGTCTTCTCTAAATAATTCTTACTTTACTTGATTTTGAGCTTAAACGAGAAGTATTGAGTGACCACCTGAGTGACAACATTTAATCCTTGTTAGATCAGGCTTTTAAAGGGGTGACAACTTAAATCTTTTCTTTGCCCTTAATATTTTTACTCTAATTAAATCATGAATCAATTAACCATCCTCAAACCTAATTTTTCTGAAGCCGATGCTTTCTTTATTTCAGACTCTCTCTATTTCTTTTACGAATGGTTAATCTCTTTGGTTCAAGTAAAGCGCGAGCGCTCCAGAAGTGATCGACCAAGCATTAGAGAGAAGCGATCGCTTTGAAAAACGTCAACGAAAGTTACCAGCCAGTTTGGTAGTTTGCGATCGTTATTGCCATGAGTTTGTGGTCATCAGATTCCAT
>JBFRWK010000034.1:0-4123 GCA_051439545.1 Xenococcaceae cyanobacterium
ATCTTAATGACAGAGAAAAATTAAATCGGGTTTATCAATTTGCTTTTAACCGTGATGGAGATGAAGTAGGATTAGACTACTGGGAAGAACAGCTAGATTTAGGTAATGTAACACTCGCTACTTTTGCCCTAGAAGTGGCATTAGGAGCGCAGAATGAAGATATTATCGTACTTAACAATAAAATTGACAGTGCCGATCTGTTCTCTGAGAGTATTGATGCTCAACAAGAAATAGATGCTTATAGTGGCTCATCTGGGGAGATTTTCGGTAGAGAATGGCTAGATGATTTTGGCGACACCATTAGTACCCAAGCTCAAATTGATTCTGCTCTGACAGATTTGGTTAATGGTTAATCTTAAATCTTTAAATCCTACTCTTGACAGGAGTTAGAAACCCCGTCCGTCTATTTATCTCGTCTGGACGGCGGGGTAGTCATCATGTCTTATTAAAACTATACATTACAGAAAGGACGGGAGTTTGAAAGCCCACGACCTTTTAAGCGTGGGATGAAAAACGACTCGACAGCTTTAGCTGTCGTCTATTTCTTTCCTTGATTCGCTATATATTTTTCAATTGTACTGCTAGAAACATTTCCAGCAGTTGAAACAAAATAGCTTCTAGTCCACATAGAAGGCATTTTCTTAAGATGGGGAAATTCTTTTCTCAATACATAAGATGAATACCCTTTAATACGGTGCATTATTTGTTTTGGAGCTAAATCTGGAGAACAGTTAAGAAACAAGTGTATCTGTTCTGGCTCAACAGCGAGACTGACTATTTTGCAGTCTAGTTCGGCAGCTTTTTCAGATATCAACTCAATAACTCTGTTTTTAACGTCACCAACTAATACCCTGCGTCTGCGACGAGGTATCCAGATGAAATGATAATTAATTAGAGATACAGAAGTATTTTCATGTCTATAGGATTGATTCATAGACATTACTGTACTATAATCTTTCCATGCACGTAACTCGAACCCTAAAGCTTAAATTCCATAATCTCAATACCGTCAAAGCACAAATGTTTGCCAAGACGACAACAGCTTATACTGAGCTTGCTAATGAACTGATTAAACTACCAATTAAGGAGAGAAAAAAACTAACTACTGCTAAAGTAGTAACTCCCCTCAAATCCGCATTAGCTAACCAAGTGATTAGGCAAGTTAAAGGTAAAGCAGGTAAAAAGACTAAAGAGTTTAGGTTGCTGCCTCCAGAGATTAATTATCAAAATTGGAGATTGTTCAGAAAGGGTAGTACCTACTCGGTATCATTTCCTACTTTGCATGGAGTTAAACGAGTTCCCGTTGAGATTAAATCTAATCACTGGCAAATAGTTTTAGATAGGCTGTTTGAAGGTGACAAGACTATATCAAAAGGAACTTTAAAACTGTATCAAAAAAAGGGCAAATGGTATGCATTGATTAGCTTGAGTGAGGAAGTTCCAGAAGCTCAATCTAACAACACAGTAGGTATAGATAGAGGGCAAAATATGTTAGCAACAGCAGTACCTAAGCAGGGTTTTGGGCTGTTGTTTTCAGGCAAAGAAGTAAAACATCGTCGTCGTCGTTTTCAGCAGCGCAGAAAACAACTTCAAAAAGCCAAAAAATTTAGAGCCATCAAGAAATTAGAGCAAAAAGAACAGCGTTGGATGAGAGCAGTTAACCATACTGGATCTCGTCAAATTGTTAATTTTGCTGATTGGCAAAATGCTGACTTGGTATTAGAAGACTTGTCTGGTTGTCGCCAAACCATGAAGCAGAGTAAAAAACAACGCTCTGATAATAGTCAATCTCGTCATGCTTGGGCATACCATGATTTGCAGTGCCAACTTGAATATAAACAAGCATTGAACGGGAGACAAGTACATTATCGACCTCCGCACTATACTTCTAAAACCTCGTCTATTAATGGTGTTATTGGTAAACGCGACGGGAATTGGTTTAAATGTACTTCTGGTGCAATGATTCAAGCCGATTTTAACAGTGGACGTAACCTCGCTATTTGGGATTATCGTTTTTGTCCTGTAGATTTTCAAAAATCTGTATCCGTAATAGATATAGACAACCTACAGGACGGGGTATTTGGCAATCCCCTGAACTTGATGAATGCAGTTAAAGGGAGAGTAGAATATGTTCAACTATCTCTATTCGATTGTACCTATAACTGAACTAGACGCAAGAATCCTACGGGTTTAACGAAGTGTACCCGTGGGAGTGTCAATCCCTCTACCAACTTAGATATTTAGTAAAATAGTATATAAGCTTAATTTAGACCATTTTAGTAATTAAGTGTCTTTCAAGTAACTCATACTCGGTCGTTCTACGACGGAGAATAACCTCATTGCTAAAAGGGGCGAGAAGTATTGTCTGCTCTAAGTTAATCCATTAGAGCAAGGAGATGAGTCATCATGGCTACTGCCAATTTTGACATTTCAACTATCATCGATCGAACACCTTTATTTACCCAACAATGGCATCTTAATAATACTGGTCAAACAGGTGGAACATCAGGCGCAGATGCCAATATTATAGATGCTTGGTCGATCGCTACAGGAGAAGGGGTAGTTATCGGCATTGTCGATGCGGGAGTGCAATATACTCACCCCGATTTGAATGATAACTATGACCCCAACCTCAGTTATGACTTTAAAGGTGATGATAACGACCCTCTACCATCAACAATCTTAGAAGAAGACCACGGCACTCTAGTCGCTGGTGTTGCTGTAGGAGAAGGAGACAATGATATAGGCATAATTGGGGCTGCACCAGACGCTACTTTTGCTAGTCTACGTATATTTTCCTGGAATGATGAAAATATAGAGAACAATGCTTTATCTTATAACAACCAAGATATAGATATTTATAACAATAGTTGGACTTTCCAAGAAAATTTTGTCGAATTTCCACAAGAAGCAAAAGAGGCGATCGAAAACGGCATTCAAGAAGGTCGTGGAGGATTGGGGAGTATATATGTTTTTGCAGCAGGGAATTATGCTTTAGAAGAAGATAATGTTAATTACGACCCCTATACTAACTCTCGTTACACTATTGCAGTTGGGGCGATCGATGATAATGGAGAACATTCTGAATATAGTAATCCAGGAGCATCTTTGCTAATTTCTGGATACTCTAGTAAATCTCTATCTGGAGATTCGGATTCTATAGGAATTGCGACGACAAGAAATACAAATGTTCTTGACGGTGATTATGCTTACTTCAGTGGAACATCTGCTGCTACGCCTCTAGTATCTGGAGTCATTGCTTTAATGCTAGAAGCCAATCCCGCTCTTACTTGGCGTGATGTACAACATATTCTAGTCGAAACAGCAGAACTTAACGATCCTGACGATCCAGACTGGGACAAAAATGGTGCGGGACATGATATTAACTATAAATATGGTTTTGGCGGAATTGATGCCACCGCAGCAGTGAATACAGCTTTGAATTGGTCAAACGTAACCGAAGAACTTTCTCTTACTTCTGGACTAATTAATGTTAATTCTATTATTCCCGATAATGATACAGCAGGTATTAGTTCCAGTTTTGTCTTTGAAGAAAATATTGATGTTGAATGGATAGAACTCGTCTTTGATGCAGAGCATAGTTGGCGAGGAGACTTAGAAATAGTTTTAACTTCTCCTGAGGGTACAGAATCAATATTAGCTCAACAGCGTGATAATGACGACGGATACAACTATGACAATTGGGTTTTTACTTCTGCTCGTCATTGGGGAGAATCTTCCGAAGGAGAATGGAAACTAGCTGTATCAGACAAAAATAGTTTGATTGATGGCACTTGGAATTCTTGGCAAATTAATTTATTCGGCACAGAAGATCTATTAGAGTTAACTGGAGGAACAGCCCAAATTGCCTATGTAGCTTATTATGGCAGACCAGCAGATAAGGGAGGGCTAAATTTTTGGAATGACGTACTTGCGGATAATAATATCAGCTATGCTCCTAGAAAAGGCGATCGCCTGACGGGAAGTGAGCAAAATATTTACAATCAAATTGTCGATAGCTTTGGTAATTCCGAAGAAGCCGATCGCCTTTTTGGCGATCTTAATGACAGAGAAAAATTAAATCGGGTTTATCAATTTGCTTTTAACCGTGATGGAGATGAAG
>JBFRWK010000035.1:0-3794 GCA_051439545.1 Xenococcaceae cyanobacterium
CTTGAGCTTGATTTTTGGCTCTCAATTTCTTTTTGACTTGACTTGACTACATTTTAAAACCTCTTCTACCTTACTCGATTTTGCCCCTTTTTTTCTGGTGGATTACTTTAGCCAAGCTGCACTAGTCCGCGAATCGGTTGCTTATCGCCTACTGTCTCGGCCAAAGCTTTCATCGTATAGGTTTTACCCACACCTGCATTACCTTGAATCAATATAACGCTGTCACGACTTGTGACCATCTGTTTTAAAGCATTAGCTTGTCCCTGATTGAGAGAGCGGGATTTGGAGACTGCTTCGGCTTGTTCCTGACTGGATAAGGGAATCTGGCTATTTATTCCCCTTTTGGCTAATTGGATAATCTTCTGCTCTCGACTCAGCGCACTTGTAGTAGTTAATCGTTTATCATGAGTCGGTACAAATTCTTTATGTAGGGCGATTTCTGAAAGTATTTTCTCTGGGTCGTATCTTCCCTGACTCTGACGCAAACACTCTCTTAGTAATTCATGGGGTTTAAAAGCTGAGGAATGTTCTGTTAGGTTTTCTGTGGCGTTACTAATCAGATTTTTTAAGCTATTGGAATGGTCAGGATTATTATAAGTTCGCTTCGTAAGAGCGCGATAATATTCCCTTGGTTTACTTATCTCAATTCCCGATTCTCTAGCTCTAGTCTGCCACTCTTCTAGCTGTTTGATTCTATCTTGGGGATGATGGTGTTGTTTTTTTTCTTGACGAGTCTTGAGACATACTGCTTGTTTTTGTTCTGCTGTAGCACTACTACGAGTTAATCCTAATTTTGCTAATTCGGCTTCTATTTGATTGCTGCGAGTGGAGAAAACTGCATCTAACTTTTCTTTATCTATTCCAGCTAATTCAAAGGTATGGTCGCTCGTCCATTCTACTTGATAGCCTCGAAGTTGTATTTGGCGTGCTAGTTCGTGGTCGTAATAAGCACCGATAGTTTTCTGCTGTTTGTAGAGTTGTTCATTAGCTACGGCTCGCCATTTTCCATCGGGGCATTGAGTTTGATTGAGAATGACACAATGACTGTGGAGTTGGGGGTCTTTGTTGCGATTATCGTCGTGGTGAAAGACTGCTATCTGGGCTGTTTCACTCTGTAATAACTGTTTTTGACCGCGCTGTTTAGTTTGATAAAAGATGCAGTTATTTTCTACATATTTCATCGTAGAACGAACGGCTGCTTGATGTGCTTCTAATATCTTTTGGTCTTGATAAACTAAGGCAGCGACGCTAACACTTTTCGGTGCGGATAGGGTGACATCTGTGCCTGGACGATTGTAGCGGTGACTCGATTTTTTATATTGTTGTTGTTTTCTTAGGGGATTTCCTTCTGGGTCTAGTGAAGAGTAAGCATTCAAAAAATCTTGTTCTTTTATTTGACCGCTTAGTCCTTGAATACTAGCTGCTTTACCCAACCATTCCGCATTAGTAAAACTTTCGCCCTGAGTGTAGTAATTCTCTTGGGCGTAATCAAGGGGGTTGGTATAACATCTACCTATACTGGCTACCATTTACAGGTATTTTGTTTTTTCAAGTAGTTAGTTTTATTTATTGTACTCGAAGGGGTACATAATGTGTGATGCATTTAAAGGAGATTTTACAATCTGCTCAGTGAACAGAGACTGCACTACCGCCTGGGGCGGTAAATACCCAACTTTTCTTCCGAAGTTTGTTTATGCACTCAGAGTTTTACTGAATGGATATAGGAGATATTATTAGAAAGGATATAGGTAGATAAAAGATAGATGGATACAAATATTTCACCAATAGAGTTAGCTCTTCAGAAGAAACTAGATAAACTTCAACCAAAAACAAAAACGCCTGGGTTTTTACGTTCGGTGATAGAGCGACAATCAGTTAGAATTGATGCTGCTTTGGCGATGGGCTACAGTTATGATGAAATAGCTGTGATTTTTGCCGAACAGGGAATTAAATGTAAAGGTTCAACTCTCAAGAAATATCATCTTCAAGCGAAGAAGAAAGGGATTAATGATTCGACTATTCCTGAGTTGCCAGAAGAGACAAAATCATCCAGAGGGAGTTCAACTAAAACTAAAAAAAATTAACTTAAAATTAGTTTTTTAGAGTAACTTTTGCTCAAAACATATTAAAGTTAATAATGCTCAAGAGTCATCACTTTCTCCAGCTTTATGAAGAGCATTCATGGATAACTTTTGAACTCAACCTAATGCCACGTTTTTGCATCCTAGCAATTGCTTCCTGCATCTGCAAAGGATATCCAGAACTCTTGGCGCGTAGTAAAATTCCAATCGACCCTGTTAAGGAAAGACCATTTAATCTAGCTATTCGTCTGCCAACTGCTTCATCAATACAGACAGTTTGAATATTTTCATCTAATGCTAGTTGAATTACAGCAGCTTCACCCAAATCTAACGAATTAAGTAGAAAAGAAGAAATGTTCAGATAATTGTCTTTCTTTTGCAACCAATTAGCTGCTTCTTTCTTCAGCCACAGCAAACCCATCTCGACCACCTGCTGTAATTTCTTGGCAAACTTCCTTTGGTACTAACACCTCTGTATAAAGAGAGCGCAAAATAGTTAAGTCTCCCAAAGCTGCTACTAAAGTAATAAGTGGTGAGGTGTTAATAACAATTCTTTCTGGTCTAGGCATTTTCTAAGTCTGATAAAAGTTCCGACTCGCTCTCATCAATCATCGCTACTCCATAACGCTCTAAATTGAGCAAGAAAGAAACCCTATCCGTACCTACTAAGGCTGCTGCTTGACCTGAAGAAAGACGCTTCATTTCAAACAATTTGACAGCCATTGCCCATTTGGCTTCTTGTTCAAATTGTTCTCTAGTTCGTCCAATAGCATCGGGAAGGGTTTCTGGATAATCAATGTTCAGTTGTAATGACATCAAAGTTTTTCCTTTATGGAGTTATCTAATGGAGAATTCTGATTTATTTGCTTTAATTCCTCGATTGCTTGGCATATTTGTTGCTGATGCTCTCTTAAGCTCTCAAAATAAGCAATCCCTTTTTCTATCTGCTGTTGACGAGGAATATCAGCCATGCCATATGGCATCGAACCCAATAAAGCAATTAGACGCTTACTTTTTTCATTTTCTGCCTCCTTCAGCTTTTGTATTCGTTTATCTACTTCCTGCTCGACATATTGGGCAATTTCGTCATCTGTTCGAGAAGCCCAAGATAAATCTGTTCCTTCGTATTGCCGAATAACTTCCCAAATATGCACGGGGATTGGTATCATCACTCGATTGTAGGATGCCTCAAATTGCACTCCCTCTACCTCTAAATAGATAAAGTTTTCGTCAAATATCTCTTTATATAGATGAAAATTTTTTCCGTAGGCAACTGTAACTTTAGTTGACATACTACATTAATGTTGTTAAATTTCTGATCGGCTGCTAATCTAAGCATCTTTTTCCATTATGGCTTGACGAGCCAACTTGCCAAAATAGACTCGCGAATTACTTCTGCTGAAGATAATCCCATTTCATACCGCTCCCAATTTGGCTTATCGCCCCTAATCCCAGATGCTGTTCTATAGGTAGAAGATATTCAGCTTTGGCTAGAGGAAATTCAAACCGAGTAACTGAAGTCATGAATAACTTTTGAATGTTTCTGCCATTGTTGGCTCTTTTAGGTTGAAGAAAAACATTCACTCACAGCCGATAGCGCAATAGTAATGCGTTCTAGATAATTAGGGCATTTCTCAAGCAATTGGGGGTAACAGTCTTTCGCTCGTTGTTCTAGCTCATTCATCAAATTTTCTAGCTGAGAAATGTTCGTAA